>JALYWZ010000839.1 GCA_030852505.1 Myxococcota bacterium
ATGTCGGAGCGCGCGTCGATGGGCGCGTCCCCGCGCGCCTGCTCGGGCGCCATGTACGCCGGCGTCCCGACCACGTCACCCGAACGGGTGAGACGGATGTCGCCGCGCGCCGCGACCCCGAAATCGACGAGCTTCGGGATCAGATCGAGCGACGACTCCGGGACCTTGTCGGGGTCGTTACACAAGAAGATGTTGCTCGGCTTGATGTCGCGGTGGATGACACCCGCCTCGTGTGCGGCCTCGAGCGCGCGCGCCACCCGCAACATCAGCCCGATCGCCTCGGCGATCTCGAGCGGGGCGCGCTTCTGATAGGCGGCGAGGTCCTCGCCGTCCAGCCACTCCATGGCCACGAACGGCATGCTCGTGTCGTCGAGCACGCCGAAGGCCACGAAGCGCACGATGTTCGGGTGATCGAGCCGCGACAGCACCTCGCCCTCGCGCGTCAAGCGGGCCTCTTCGTCCGGGACGACGCCCGCTTCGCTGCTGTTGATGACTTTCAGCGCGACCGGCTGTTGGGTGGTCAGGTCGCGCGCGCGGTAGACGATGCCCACGGCTCCGCGCCCCACCTCGCGTTCGATCACGAAGCGGCCGCCGAGCTTGCGCTGAGCGGGTGCGATCGTCACTGCGGGAGCCTACTTTCTGCTTGCGGGGCTGTAAAGGACGGCCCGGCGAGCCGGCGCCGTCCCGCGCGACTTACGGAAGTCACGACTCGTCGTCGATCGGCGGCAAGGATGGCAGCGACCCACCGCCGACCTTTGCGCCGAGCAGGATCATCGCAGCCTTCACCGCCTCCTTGCGTCCCACCAGGTAGGCAACGTCGCCCGGCTCGAGGGGGGCTGCGGGATCGGGATCGTCGAGCAAGCTGTCTCCACGGCGGACCGCGACGATCAGCGCGCCGGTGCGCTTGCGCAGCTCGAGCGAGATCAGCGACTGGCCGGCGGCCGCCATGCCCGGCCGGATCAACAGGCTCTCGATCTTCAGCTCCGAAAGCCCCGCCATATCGCTCAAGGCGCGGCGCGGAAGGGTGTTGGTGCGCTCGGAACGCTGCGTGGTGCTGCGCACCTCCCGCACCTGTTCGTCGATCACGTTGCGGGGGGCCTCGAGCCAGCGCAGAAGCCGCGCCATGATCTCCACGCCGCCCTCGACCTCTTCGGCCACCACGTCTCTCGCGCCGAGATCGAGCAACGCAGCGCGCTCCGCCAGGTAGCGGGCTCTGAGCAGGATCGGCACGTGGCTCGCGACGCGCCGCACCGTGTCCACGATGCGCTTCACGGCCTGCGCGTCGTTCATCAACAGCACCAGCGCGCGTGCGCTCTCGAGGTGGGCGTGCCCGAGCGCCTCGATGCTGGTTGCGTCGCCGTAGTACACGGGCTCACCGCGCTCGCGGGCTGCGCGCACAGTGTCCGCGTTGAGCTCGAGCACGATGTAAGAGGTCTCGGTCGCTGCCAGGGACTTGGCCACGATCCTCCCCGCCACGCCGTAGCCGACGATGATCACGTGACCGGACTTCACCTCTTCGCTGGTGTCGGCTTCGTCGATGCTGCGCGCACCGAGCAGGCGCTCGAGCGGCCCGAGCAGCTTTTCCCCCGCGGTGAAGTGCGGCGCCATGCGCGCGAGCAACGGCGTCAAGAACATGCTGAGCACGCCCGCCGTCAGCCACGGGTCCATGCTCGCCGCCGTCACCAGCCCGCTCTTTTGCCCGAGCCGCACCAGCACGAAGCCGAACTCGCCGAACTGCGCGAGCCCTACCCCGGCGAGCCAGGCGACCCGCGCCGGGAAGCGCATGGCCAGCGCTGCGATCGTCGCGAACAGGCCCTTGAACACCACGAAGCCGGTGAGCACGAGCCCCACCGTGAGCGGCTGCTCCAGGGCGATCTGCGCGTCGAACATCATTCCGAGCGAGACGAAGAACACGCTCACGAAAGCGTCGCGGAGCGGCATGATCTCGCCCATGGCGCGGTGTCCGTACTCGGTGTCCGCCACCACCATGCCGCCCAGAAAGGCGCCGAGCGCGAGCGACAGCCCGGCGAGCGACGTGAGCCAGGCGGTACCCATGCACAAGGCGAGCACCGCCAAGAGAAACACCTCGCGGCTCCGGCTCGCGTCCACCCAGCCGAGCGCTTTCGGCACCACCAAGCGCGCGATGATGATCACCAGCGCCACCACGGCCGCGGCCTTGGCGAGCGCCACCGCGATGGCGAGCGCCACGCCGCTCGAGGAGGTGCCGCTCTGCCCGAGCATGGGCACGATCAGCACCATCGGCACCACGCACAGGTCCTGGAAAATCAGCGTGCCGACGATGAAGCGCCCGTGCGGCGCGTCGGTTTCGCGGCGCTCCGTCAGCGCGCGGAGGACGATCGCCGTGCTGGACAGGGCCATCACGAAGCCGAAGAACAAGCCGCGGCTCGCGGACTCCCCCAACACCACGGCGGCCAGAGCCGTGGCGCCGATGGTCAGCCCCACCTGCAAGAGCCCGCCGACCGCGACCTGACGGAAGATGTGCTTCAAGCGCTCGAGCGAGAACTCGAGGCCGATCGTGAACAGCAGCATCACCACGCCGAGCTCTGCCAGCGTCTCGATCGCGTCGCGCGAGCGCACGAGCCCGAGCCCGTGCGGGCCGAGCAGCGCGCCCGCGAGCAGCAGCCCGGCGACGGCCGGCAGCCGTAGCCGCGCGAGGATCACCGTCACGATCACGCCCAGGCCGGCGATCACGGTCAGCTCGTCGAGCAGCGGCAGGTGGCCCATCCGCCGGCATCTTGCATGAATCGAGCGCCGTTCGTAGGCCGAACGCTTGCGAAACCCGCACTCGCTCGGCAAACTGACGGCCCCTGAGCCGAGAGCTCGGGCCCGATCCCGATCCCTGCGTGGCTCCGCTCGGCCGTTCTTATTGGATGCTCGTCGCTGCGCTCGCCTATGCGTGCGTC
>JALYWZ010000840.1 GCA_030852505.1 Myxococcota bacterium
GCGACCGCGCTGTGCCGCGCGCAATTCGGCGCGTTCTTCTACAACGTCAACGACCCGGAGCGCGGCCGTTACATGCTGTACACGCTCGCCGGGGTGCCCAGGGAGAAGTTCGCAGGCTTTCCCATGCCCCGCAACACGGCAGTCTTCGGGCCGACGTTTGCGGGCGCAGGCGCCGTTCGCTCGGACGACATCACGAAGGACCCGCGTTACGGCAAGAGCGCCCCCTATCACGGGATGCCCGCGGGACATTTGCCGGTGCGTAGCTATCTCGCCGTGCCGGTCGTTTCGCGAAGCGGCGAAGTCCACGGCGGGCTCTTCTTCGGTCACGCGGAGACAGGCGTGTTTACTGAAAGGGACGAGCGAATGCTGGTAGCGATCGCTGCGCACGCAGCGGTTGCGATCGACAACGCGCGCCTGCACGCCGCGACCATGACGGCCGAGCAGCAGTACCGAGCGCTCGCTGAATCCTCGCCCCAGCTGGTTTGGACCACGACGCCGGACGGGAATGTCGAGTACTGCAATCCTCAGTTCCTCGAGTACGTGGGGCTGTCGATCGAGGCGATGCGGCGCGGGCCAGTCTGGGACCAACTCGTCCATCCCGACGACGTGCAAAGGGCGACGACCGCCTGGGCCAGCGCGCTTTCGGCCGGCGAACCTTACGAGGTCGAGTACCGGTTTCGCCGCGCCAGCGACGGAAGCTACCGTTGGTTCCTCGCCCGGGGCGCCTCTGTTCGAGACAGCGAGGGTCGTATCGTTCGCTGGGTTGGCTCGTGCACCGACATCGACGACCACAAGCGAACCGAGGAGACGCATCGCTTCCTCGCAGAAGCCGGCGCGCTGCTCGCCTCCTCGCTCGATTATCGGCAGACGCTGCCCGCGCTGGCTGCCCTCTCAGTGCCGCGTATGGCGGATTGGTGCTCCATCGAGCTCTCGAGCAACAGCGGCGAATTGGAGCGGATAGCCCTCGTTCACGCCGATCCACACCAGCGGGACCTGTTTCGGGAGATCGAAAGCCAATACCCCCCGGACGAGAACGACGCGGCTCGACGCATCGTCGGGACCGGGAAGTCCGAGCGCGCGCGCGAGATCACCGACGACCAGCTCGTCGCCAGCTCGCGCGATCCCCACCATCTCGAGCTGATTCGTAACCTAGGGCTCCGCTCCTGGATGGCCGTGCCAATCGTCGTGGATCGCCGTTCGATCGGGGTGATTTCCTTCGCATCGGCCGAGTCCGGGAGGCGCTTCGAGCAGCGAGACGTCGACGTCGCCGAGGAGCTCGGGCGTCGCGTGGGCACCATGATCGATAACGCGCGCCTGTTCGAGATGACTCAGCGAGAGCGGCTGCGAGCCGAAGAGGCCAGCCGGGCCAAGGATGAGTTGCTGAGCGTCACGTCACACGAGCTCCGGACCCCCTTGACCGCCATCCTCGGATGGATCCGGATGCTCCGCTCCGGGCATCTCGGCGAAGAGAAGCGCGAGCGGGCCCTCGAGACCATCGAGCGCAATGCCAGGATCCAGGTGCAGCTCGTCGAAGACTTGCTCGATTTCAACCGCGTCATCACGGGCCGGCTGCGGCTTTCCTTGGCGCCGCTCGAGCCCACTCACGTAGTGGAGGCGGCGATCGACGTCATCCGACCCGCCGCGGAAGCCAAGAACGTGAGGCTCCAGGTTCTGCTCGATCCCGATGCGGGCACGGTGAACGGCGACGCGGAGCGCCTCCAGCAGGTCGTCTGGAATCTGCTGTCCAACGCGGTGAAATTCACGCCGAAAGGTGGCCGGGTCTACGTACGCATGCAACGCGAGGATTCGCACGTGGAGATCGTCGTGGCGGACACGGGATCAGGTATCGCACCCGCGTTCCTTCCACATGTCTTTCAACCGTTCCGGCAGCAAGACGGTACGGTGACACGCACCCACGGCGGGCTCGGGCTCGGGCTCGCGATCGTCAAGCATCTCGTCGAGCTCCACGGCGGCACCATCGAAGCGCGGAGCGATGGCGAGGGCAAGGGCGCGACCTTCGTCGTGAGGTTGCCGGTCTCGCCGCTGCGCCCCGCGTCGCCGTCCCCTTCGGCGAAGACGCTCGCCCGACCGAACGAGGCGTTGGCGATGTTGCAGTGCCCTCCGGAGCTCGAGGGCCTTCACGTTCTCGTTTGCGAGGACGAGCCCGATGCGCGCGAGTTGCTGGAGTCGATCCTCGTCGGGTGCAAAGCCAGCGTTACGCTGGCCGCTTCCGTGGCGGAAGCGCTGGATCGGTTTTCGGAGCGCATCCCCGACTTGCTGATCAGCGATATCGGCATGCCCGACGCCTCCGGTTACGAGCTGATCCGCCGCGTCCGCGCCTTGCCCGTCGAAAAGGGGGGTCGCGTTCCCGCCATCGCGCTCACCGCGTACGCGTCGATGGCCGATCGAACGCGAGCACTCATGGAAGGATTTCAGAACCACGTGGCGAAGCCGACCGAGCCGCAGGAACTGCTCGCCACCGTCGCCGCGCTCGTCGGCAGGTTTGCTCGTTCCTAACGCCTCCCCGGCCGTTCGGCGCGTTCAGAGCGCGCCAGCGTGACCGGCTCGTACTCGAGCTCGCTCTGTTCACTCACGGCGCGCAACATCAGTGAGCCTCGGCTCATGTCACCGCGCCCGGCGAACTCCTTCGGGTAGAGTAGCTGATCGCCGAATATCTCGAGCAACGGCACCACGTACTTGTCGCTCGCCACGCTGCCGAGCAACACGAAGCGCGTCGAGGGCTCGTGGGCCTCGAGCAGCGCCGCGGCGTGGCGGTAGAGCGGCGCGGTGAAATGAGGGTTTTCCTCGTGGATCGAGACCTCGGCCCAGCCGCGCAAGCGCTCGAGCGTCACCCGTTCATCGAGCGTGCACAGGCCGCCACCCGCGCTGATCACCCACGCCGGCGGCAAGCCGTTGCTCGTG
>JALYWZ010000841.1 GCA_030852505.1 Myxococcota bacterium
CCCCAGCAGATCCGCCGCTTCCCGACGCGCCTGCGCTCGAGGGCTGGCCGGCGACGTTACCGACTCCGGCGCTGGGCATCGGGGCCGGAGCCGAGCCCGCGCCGCTGTCCGAGCAGCCCGCGCCCAGCCATGCCGTCAGCAGGCATCCGACCAGTGCGAGCCACCAGCGCCGCATCGCCATGCTCATGCATACAATGCTTTTGCGCCAACGCCCCCAGCACGTCGTAGAAACACGCGCACCGTTACGGAATTTCACCGCCTCGATGGAGAAGCAGCGCGGGATCGCTCGTTGATCCGGCAAATCAGTCGGTGCTCCAATCGCGTATGGTCAAGACCTTCGGCAGCAGCGCAGTTCTGTGCGGAGTTGTCCTTTCCATCGGGCCGGTCGCGTGCGACCCGAGATGTAGCGATGGATTCGTCGAAATCGATCAGTGCGAACAAGAGCCTCCCGACGAGGAAGCAACGCCGGGCGATGATCGCGCGGGGTACCTGACGTGCACCGACGAGGCGACGGGTGTGACCCGGACCTGCGGGCCCGACAGCGGCTGCTGCGGGGACGGCTCGGAGTGCGCGACGGATTCATCGCAGTGCTCGTCCCCCGCCTGGTTCGCGGCTTGCGACGGCCCCGAAGACTGCGGCACCGGCGAGCAATGTTGGCTCGACGACGGCTCGATCCACTGTTCGGCCGAAGCAACACCGTACTTCTACGTCCGCTGTCACACGGACCTGGATTGCCCGCGGCCGGCCGAGAACCCGTGTGTCAACGGTTACTGCCTCGGGGAGCCGGAAGAGCTCGACGACCCACTCGCCCGCTGACGACGATTCGACTCCTCGACTCGCAATTTCGTGTTGTTCCGAGTGGGGGAAATAGCTACCTTCCCGCGGGGCCTCGATCGTTCGGCCCGCCGGTGTAGGGATGAAACGCGATTACCTCTCGATCGTCGAAGCTGCTTATGCGCTCCGGACCGAAGAGCAGGCCTGGCTGCAGGGCATCACCGATGCGGCAAGCAGCGTCTTGGATGACGGCTTCGGGATTTGCGCGAACACCTTCGATGCCCGCGATCCCTGCAACGTCGCCTTCGGGGCCGGGGCCACAGCCGGTGGCATGACGCGCGAGGAGCTGCTGGCAGGACAACGAGCCAGCACCAGCGCGCCCGTAGCCGTGGTTCGACAGTACTTCTGCGAGGGCCCGAGCCTGAGCTTCGTCAATGCCCGGGCGCACATCCAGCCTCGCAAGGCCAAATCCAAAGGCAAGGCGGGGGCTGCCGGTTCCGCGCCCCCGGCGCCGGACATCATGAGCCTGCGGGCCAAGAACCCGTTCGGCCAAGGCGTTATCGTCTGTGCGCCCATCACACGCCCGGGTCGCTTCGGGCCACGCGTCCGCTCCCGGCTGGGCATGGTGGCGGCGCACCTGGCGGCAGCGCTGCGCCTGAGAGCGCTGGGTGTGCAGCCGATCGAGCAGTCGGACGCGATCTTCAGTGCACGCGGCAAGACCGAGCACCTCGGGAGTGAGCTCGCGAAGGCGCCGCTCGCGGCGCTGCAACGCGGACTCGACGGGTTTCTCGAGGCACGCCGTCTGCAGCGCGCAGAGCCCGACCACGCCATCGAGCTGTGGTCGGCGTTGATCGGCGGCAAGTGGTCGATCTTCGATCAATTCGATCGCGACGGCCGCCGGTTCATCGTCGCGCGGCGCAACGAGCTCGCCCTCGACGACCCGCGCATGCTGAGCACCGCCGAGCGGATGATCCTCCTTTATGCGTCCTGGGGACACTCCCTCAAGCTCATCGGCTACGAAGTCGGGCTCTCGCAATCGAGCGTGTTCGCCCACCTCAAGATGGCGATGAGAAAGCTCGGCCTGCGCCAGCGCAGCGAGCTGCTCGGCCTGTTCGAGCGTCCAGCGGCCGGAGACACATGAAACGCTCGGTCCGCAGCGGTCGCAGCTTGGATAAGCAGGTCTCCAACTTACCGCTCCCAGCGCCGCGCGAGCTCGAAGCGTACACGCTCTTCGAGGACGGCGAAGAGTTGCTGATCCTGAGCTACGCGCTCGACGAACCGACGCTACCTCCGGGCCTCAGCGCCGCCGAGCGCAGCGTGGCGATGGCGGTCGTGGCCGGGCTCTCGAACATCGAGATTGCACGCCAGCGCGGCACGTCGGTCCGCACGGTAGCGAATCAGATGCACTCGATCTTCGCGAAGCTCGGGGTGGCCTCGCGAGCCGAGCTCACGCGGTACAGCAAAGGGCTGCGCGGCCGGCGCTGAAACGCTTACTGGTCGCGGCGCCGCTGACTGCGCTTGGCCGGTGCTATGCGCTGCAGCACCGCGGTCGGCGCGCTCTCGCCCTTCGCCCAGGCTGCGATGGCGGGCGTCCATCCCGAGCTCCAGAGCTCGCTCAGACGCGCTTCCAGGAACACGCGGTAGAGCCCGTCGAGGACCTGAAACAGCTCTTCGCAGAGCGCCATGCGATCGACGAAGGCCTCGCCGGGATCCTCTTTCAAGACTACGGGCAGCTTGGCACCGCTGATGCCGAAGCGCGGCGCGTTCAACCCGCACACGAACTCGCGCGACGTCCCGCGGAGAACGATTTGCGACAGCACCGGCAGCTTACCGGCGCGAACGGCCTCGCGCGCCTCCTCGCCGTCGGCGGGGGCCATGCCGCGCACACTGACCCGTTCGTTTCGGTCAATCGGGCTCTCGAAAGCGATCTGCCGGTCGAGCCAGACGTCGAGCTCTTCGCCGGCGACCTGGACGCTCGCCGTCGAGAGCTCGCCGCGGATCCAGATCCAGAGCAAGAACTCGGGACCCAAGAAGCGCGTCGTCTCGATGCGCTGGAGCGCCTCGTCCTGCTCCTCTGCGTCGTCCTCCTCGGGGGCTTCGCCTGCCTCGTCGAGCTCCTCGTCGTCCTCGTCCTCCTCCTCCCGCGC
>JALYWZ010000202.1 GCA_030852505.1 Myxococcota bacterium
GCCGGCGACCGTGCCCGGTGCGTCGCCGCTACCGACCCCCGGCATGCCCGCGCCGCCGTCCGGTGTCTCGTCCGACCCTCCACCGCCCGAGCACGAGGCAAGGGTCAACAACGCTAACACCGTACCCAAACGTGCGGTCATAGTGGGGATGACGCTATCATTCATGTCTTACCCTCGACAAGCCTCGGGGGAGGCTCGGTTGTGTGGTGTGCAGACGGCAATCAGCCTGGCGGCTTAAGGGACGCGTGGCGGCGATCATGAGTGCGACACACACCCGAGAACCCACGTGGGAGGACACCGTGCGAGAGCCACTTCGTGAAGCCTTTTCAGCGCTTCGAGGAGCGCTTCCGTTTCGGGGGCTTGCACGCTGTCGTCACCACGAACACGCAACTAAGCGAGATTGGGCCGCAAAATCGATTCGTCCACTGCTCGCCGAGAAATCGACTCTGCACCATCGGAATTTCCGTTTTGCGGCGGGAAAAAGATCTTAGTTGACCGAAACAACACGCCGAGTTCGCAATCGCCACTCGAGCGCCGAGCCGCAGCTTTCAGGGCCTTTCGTCCCGGAACATCGGTTCGAAAGATCCCAATGCGCGCTTCCACACTCGCGCTCCTCGACTTCGATGCTCGAGCGCGCGCTCGACGTCGGCTTCGATCATCACCTCGACGCCGACGACCTCGTCGAGGCAGCCTTCGCAGACCACGACCGTGCGCCGCGTTGGTCATGGGAGCCGAGCGTGCCCTGGTGTTGGCGTTCAGCGCGAAAGCAGGGGAAGCCCATTGGAGCGAGGGGTTAGCACGGGTGCCCGGCATCGGGCAATTCAGCCCGCGGGCTGACGGTACCGGCTGGCTCTCCAGCGTTCCAGCGTTTCGCGAGCTGTTTCGGACTCCGGTTCGGCGCCCTCGGCCCCCCGTGTTCCGCCGTGTTCCGCCCCCTGGGAGCGGGGTCGTCGCCTGCGGGACAGGATGCTAGGTTGGGCCTTTCCGTCCTCGAGAGACTCGCTTGACCTCGTCCGAGCTGCCGACGTTCTCAGGAGGTGCGCCGCAGCCCGTGCTGACGCGCGCGGATCGGCGGTTTCGATGGTGGCTGGGGATCGGCGTGGCCTTGCTGTCACTGCTGACCCTCGCGGCGATCGTCGTGACGAACGGGAACATCGTCGTCGGTTTGGCGCCGAGCATCCTGGTGCTCATCGTCTACGCGGTGGCCAAGCTGCCGCTCCGCTATCCGGTGATGCTCATCTTCGCCGTGATCTTCACGCTGGATACGCCGGCCGAACCGTTCGCGGGGGGCAAGTACCAGTCACCGCTACACCTGGTCTCCGAGCTTCTGACGGCGCAGCTGAAGCACGTGATCCCCGGTAGCGGGTTGATCTTCACGGGCCTCGACCTGTTCATCGTCGGCGCATTCCTGTTGCACGGTTACCGCCGAGCCACGCGCTCGAAGCTGGATCGCGACGACTACACGCCGACGCCGATCCCGCTGCTGGTGACCGCGTGGGTGTGCCTCGCCGGGATCGTGATGGCCTGGATGCTCGGGCTCGCGACGGGCGGCAGCTTCAGGTTCTCGCTCTGGCAGGTGCAGCGAAACCTGTACTTACCGTTGATGTTCCTGCTGTTCCAGGCGGCGTTCCCGAGCCCGCGCCAGTTCAAGCCCTACTTCGCGCTGCTGATCGTGATCGCGTGCCTGCGCTCGGTGATGGCGTTGTGGCTCCGCGAACAATTCCCGCTGGAAGAGTACGCGACCTCGCACTCCGACTCGATGCTGTTCGGCACCGTCACGTGCCTGGTGGTGATTCGCTTGATGCACGGGACCGCGCGGCGCGAGCGGTTCCGGCTGGTGCTGGTCTTGTTGCTGTTGATCGTGGGTATGGTCGAAAATGACCGGCGGCTCGTCTGGGTGCAGATCGCGGTCGCGCTCGGGTTCGTGTTCGTGATGACGCCCTGGTCGAACTTCAAGGTGAAGCTGATCCGCAGGGTGCTGTTCTCTTTGCCCGTCGTGCTCGCGTACCTGGCCGCCGGCTGGAACTCCAGCTCGAGTGTGTTCGCACCCGTCGCCACGATCCGCTCGATGGTGGATTCGAAGTCGGACGGGTCGACCTTGTGGCGCGATCTCGAAAACTTCAACCTGGTGATGACCTTCCGGCGTGCGCCTCTGACCGGGACCGGCTTCGGGCACCCGTTCGACATGGTTCAGCCGATGCCCGACATCACGGCGCACTACGAGCTCGAGCCGTACGTGCCGCACAACAGCGTCGTCGGGCTGTGGGCCTATACGGGCTACGTCGGTTTCACGATGCTGTGGATGATCCTGCTCGTGGGCTGCTACCTATCTGCGCGGACGTTCTACGTCGCCCGCGAGAAGGATGACCGCACGGCCGCGCTCACCACTTTCTGCGCGCTGGTCATCTACATGCTGCATTGCTACGGCGACATGGGCCTCGGCTCGTGGGTCGCGATCTGCCTGATCTGCCCGCTGCTCGCGCTGGTCGGAAAGCTCGCGGTCAAGACCGGAGCCTGGAGTTGGTCCGGCTCGCGGCGGCGTTCGGCAGCGCCGGCAGCGTCACCCTCCTGACGCTCGTGACGCTCGGGCAGCGGCGCGCTACCAGCAGATCCGCGGATACACGACTGCGACCAGCGCGGCGTAGACCAGATTGAAGGCGACGAGGCCGAGGATGGCGCGACCGAGACCCCGTCGCTCCTGCGGGTCCCGCGCGGTGAACGCGGGCAACGCGGCGGTGACGAGAACGACGGACATCAGGAGCAGCTTGGCCATCGCGGGACTCGCCGAAGACTAGCCCGCCGGGGCCAGCCGCGCCAAACCAGCTCGCGCCGTACAGCCCTGCAACCTGGCAAAACGCGGGTATAGTCGTGCCCGATGTCGAACGCGCCCCGGATCCGCGCCTTGGTGCTGGCCGAGCTCTGCAACCCGGAGTGGGTGAGCGGGCCGCTGGTCGGGTGGAGTCACGCTTTTGCACTGTCGAAGAACGCGGACGTCCACCTAGTCACCCACGAGATGAACGAGCCTGCCATCGAGCGCTCGTCCTGGCCGCGGGACCGCGTCACGTTCATCCGCCTCGCGAGCTACGAGAAGCTCAAGGTCTGGTTCACGCATCGGGTGCTGAGATCGGATCACACCACCCAGATGTTCACGGCCGTTGGCATCCCGTTTTACTGGCTGTTCGAGCGGCTCACCTGGCAGCTGCTCGGAAAGCGCATCCAGGGCGGAGATTTCGACGTCGTGCATCGGATCACGCCGGTGAGCCCGGTCGTGTCGAGCCCGATCACCAAGCGCTTGTCGCGCGCGGGGGTGCCGTTCGTGCTCGGACCGATCAACGGCGGCCTGCCGTGGCCGAAGGGTTATGCCAACGCGCTCCAGAAAGAGCGCGAGGCCGTGAACCGGTTTCGCAGCGTCTATCAGCACGCGCCGTTCTTATCGTCGACCTGGCGTGACGCGGCGGCGCTGCTCGTCGCCTCTCGCGCCACCTGGGAGGAGATCCCCGAGCGACACCGCTCGCGCTGCTTCTATCTGCCGGAGAACGGCATCCTCGAGACCACGGTCAGCCGCGAGTCGCGAGGGCCCCTGACCAAGCCGCTGCGCGCGGTGTTCGTGGGGCGTCTCACGCCGTACAAGTGCGCGGACGTGGCGATTCGCGGGCTTGCTCCGGCCATCAAGCGCGGCGACGTCGTGCTCGACATCCTGGGTGACGGCCCGGAGCGCGCTTACCTCGAGCGGATCGTGCGCGAAGAGGGCATCGGCGAGCAGACCACCTTCCACGGCTGGCTCGAGCACAAGGACACGCTGCGCCTGCTCGGGCAAGCCCACTTGCAGGTGTTCCCGTCGATCCGCGAGTTCGGCGGTGGCGTCGTGGTCGAGGGCATGGCGCTCGGGGTGGTGCCAATCGTGATGGCTTACGGCGGGCCCGCGGAGATCGTCGATGACCGGACGGGCTTCCGGCTGCCACTCGAGTCCGCCGAGAGCACGGCGCGGCAGATCGATCGGATCGTCTCGCAGCTCCTGGCGAAGCCGGAGCGCTGGCTGCCGATGAGCGACGCTTGCCGCGAGCGCATCCGCGACGAGTTCACCTGGGAGGCCAAGGCCAAGCGCAGCATCAGCGTCTACGAGCACGTGCTCGGCAGGGCTCCCCGCCCGGAGCTCTCGCCGCCTCCCCCGCCGAGCCCCTTGCTCAGCGTGTGATCAGCCGCTCGTGCGCAGCAGCGTGCGGCCGAGGCTGTAGCGCTTGAGGTGGCCTGCGCCGCGCCGCGCCAGATCGTAGGCGTGGTAGCTGAGCTCGGAGCGGGTGGAAGGCGCCACCACCAGCACGTCGCGGTAGGTCCGCTCCTTGGGGCTCCAGCGCAGCTTGGACACGTCCTTGCCCGTGGACAGGTTGACGGTCTGGAAGCCCTCGCTGATCGCGAGCTGGATGGCCTCGGCCAGCGTGCGGGTCATGACGCTGTATTTGCCGAACTCGGGCTCGTACCCCGAGAAGTACAGATAGATCGACTCGCCGCAGACGAAGCCGATCCGGGTCGCGACCACGGAGCTCCGGATTTTTTGCTGGTAGATGCGAAGCGCGCCGCGCGCCGCGAAGCGCCGGCACACCTCGACCAAGAACGCCCGCGACGCGGGGCTCGAGAACACGTTCGGATGCGGAACGGTGTCCTGCACGTTGGCTCTCCGCTCGTGTAGCTGGAAGAAGCTGTCGAGGGCCCCGACCACGTCGCGCTCGTGCCTGACCACGTCGAAGTCGAAGACCACGCCGTCCCGTTTCGGCGCGTTGTAACACTTGCGCAACGACTCCTTGATGTTGCGCGACAGGCCCTTCTTGAACTCGTCCCAGGACGGCGCGAGCGTGAGGTAGTAGTTCGGGAACTCGCGAACCCCGCGTGGTGAACCGAACTGCTCGGTGACGGCGGCGAGCTGCGGCTCTGACGAAACTCCCGGGAGTTGGAACCAGTCCCAGCGCGCTCGCGCGCGGCAGAGGTGCTCGAACAGCGCGCGCGCGACCTCCGGCGGCTCGTCTTCCGGCACCACCAGGCTGCGGATCTCGGTGATGTTGGGGTCGGCGCCGAAAGTGTGCAGCTGCTGCGAGCGAAACGGACCTTTGCCCGGACGCAGCGTGCGCATCATCGGAGCAACGGCTCGCAAGGCGCCCTGCTCGTCCCGCACCGCGTGCAGGAACAGCTCGTCCCGCACGGCCAGGCTATCGGCGCGGAGGTGCTTCCACCAGGCGTCCGCCCAGTCGAAGGTCACGAAGGGGATGCAGGGCAGCCGGCTCTCCAGCTCCCGCCATTCGGGCTCCAGGCGCCGAAAGCCGGCCTCGGATTCTATGGCCTCAACCGAGTATCGCATCATGGTCCGTCGAACGGCGGAGTCGACGGGCCGCAAGCTCGTGTGCGTGGAACGCGGGCTGCCGTCGGGCATGGGTCGGGTCGGTGCCCACATAGTCCTTCCCTCGCAATCGTCCAGAACCAAACGCAGGCCCTATATGCCGAAACCGTGCCGAACCAGGAACCTGTCTGAATCATTGCGAGACGAGCGCGGGACAAAACGGGAAGCGCGAGCAGAACAGCGACACCTAGCATGATCGGTCGCCCAGAGCTGCTCGTGACGAGAAACTTTTGCAGGGGGCTCGGTGCAATGGGACACGCCTCCCCTGCGCGGCGAGGCGCGTTTGCGTCGCTTTCAGCGCGCTCGCAGCGGCGGCCGCGCGGTCAAGAGCAGCAGGGCGAGGCAGCAGGGGACGGTCACGATGCCCACCAACGTGCGATGGCCGGGTTGGAAACGCCCGAGACCCCATTCGAGCAGCATCGCCAGCGGCAGCTCGAGGTAGAGGAACGGAGCCGAACGGGACAGCGGAGCCGTCGCGGTGGCGCGATCGAGCGCGTAGAGCGCGAACAGGCCGACGACGCCAATCGACACCATCACCAAGGCGTCGCGCCACGTCGGGGTCACCCACAGCGAGAGCATGAACGGCGCGAGCGCGAGGAACGGCCCGAGCGCCGTGTAAAACAGGTTTGCGCTGGTCGGCTCCGTGCGGAGCCCCCGCGTCATGACCACATAGGCGCTAAAGGTGAGCGCCATACCGAGCGGGAAGATCGCCAGTGAAGCGGGCGTGAGCGGGCCGCGCCCCGTCATCAGCAGCGTGCCGAAGGCCGCGAGCAGCGCCACGCCAACGTCGGCCGGGCGCGTCGCTTCTCGCAGAAATGCCGCCGATAAGCCCATCACCAGCAATGGCGAGAGCCAGAAAATCATCATCAACGTCGACTGGGGGACGCCGGACTGGACGGAAAAGACGTAACAAGCCGGCATGCCCAGCATGAGCAGCGAGCGCGCAACCTGAAACGCCGGGCGCGTGGTCCGCACCAGCACCCGCGGTGTGCGGCGGAACAGGACAAAAAGAAACAACAGGTGCACGCCGTAGCGCGTGAACACGACCTGAAACGGGGAATAACGAACCAGCACGCCCGCGGCGACGGCCTCGATCAGCGCCCACGTGGCCGCGAACGTGGCCATGAGCAGCAGCGGCCGCCGCACGCTCAGGTGCCTTCCAGGCTCGCGCGCAATCTAGCGGCCAGCTCGTCCACGCTGAGCTCGTCGAGGTCGGCGCTCGGGGCCGGCGCTTTCGCCTCGACCACGGGCGCCGCGGCGGCAGCGGCTGCCGCGACGTCGCTGCCGAGCTCTGCTTCCAGGAAGCTCGTGAGCGCGTTCACGTTCGGATAGTTGAAGGTCAAGGTCGAGGGCAACGGCCGGCTCACCCCGCGCTCGAGGCGCTTCTTGAGCTCGACCGACATCAGCGAGTCCATACCGAGCTCGAACAGCCCCTTGTCGAGCTCGACGTTGCGCTCGGCGCCGAGCACGGCGGCCACCTCGGCGACCACGAAGTCGAGGATGACGTCGCGGCGCATCTCGGGCGGGATGCCGGCCAGACGCGCGGCGAGGCTCTGCTCCGGCTCTGCGCCGCTGGCCTGAACGCGCGCGGCCGGTGCTCGGCCGAGCTCGTCGAGGAAACGCCGCGGACGCCGCGCCTCGTACAGCGGCTTGAGCACGCTCCAGTCGATGTTCGCGACCACGGCACCCGGCTCCTCTGCCGCGATCACGCGACCGAGCGCGTCGAGCGCGTCCTCGGTCGCCATCGGCAAGAGCCCGCCCTGACGATAGCTCTGCTGGTCCTGGGCGGTGGCGAGCCGCATGGCCTGCCACGTGCCCCAGTTGACCGAGCGCAGCGGGCCGCGCCTTGCCTCGGCGAAGGCGTCGAGGAAGGCGTTGGCGGCGGCGTAGTGCGCGAGACCGCTCGCGCCGAGCAGCGCCGTGGTCGACGAAAATAACACGAAGAAGTCGAGCTCCGCGCCGCGGCTGGCTTGCTCGAGCAGCAGCGTGCCTCGCAGCTTCGGGCCGAGCATGCGCGAGATCCGTTCGCGGCTCAGCGATTCGATCGGGGCCGAGCTCAGATCGGCGGCGCAGTGCACGATGCCGCGGAGAGGCGGCACGCCGTCACGGCCGAGCTCGCCGCGGATCGTCTCGAGCGCAATAGCGTCGGACAGGTCGGCCGCGACCGGGATCACACGCGCGCCGAGCGCCTGGAGCGCGCCGATCTCGGGCAGCCCCATCTCGGGGCGGCGGCCCAGCAAGACCAGGGTGCGCGCCCCGTGCTCGACGAGCCAGCGCGAAACGAGCAGCCCGAGCCCGCCGAAGCCGCCCGTGATCAGATAGGTGGCGT
>JALYWZ010000842.1 GCA_030852505.1 Myxococcota bacterium
GCCACGAACTGCGTGATGCCCGCCTGGCGCAAGCGGCGCAGGAATGTAGCGCCGTGCGTGTCCGAGGTCACCGGTAGCGCGGCGCCCATCGACGCGGAGAAGCTCGACCAGACTCTGCGCGCGTCCTGCTCGGTCGGCTCGTCGCGGCGCGCCGATTGAAGCAAGAGCCGTTCGAACGCGAGGTCCGCCGTCGATCCATCACTGCCTTGGTCGCGGTCCATCAGCGGATCCCTCCCTGGCGCTCGAGCTTCGCGCGCAGGCGCTTGACCAGGAGCGAGAACTCCTCGCGGGCCCGCCGCAGCCGCGAGCTGGCGGTGCCGGTCGGAATGGCTTCGAGCTCGGCGATCTCCTTGACCTGCAGGCCCTCGAGCTCTGCCAGAACGAACACCGTCCGAAGCTCCAGCGGCAGCGCCTCGAGGACCTCGTCCAGCAGCGCGCGCGCTTGATGCTGTTCGAGCTGTTGCTCTGGAGACGGTCGCCCGTCTCCGAGCTCGGGAACGGAGTCGAGTCCGGTCGTGGGGGGCCGCAGGGTCTCGCGCCGCGCGAGGTTCGAGGCCACACGCAGCGCGACGCCGTAGAGGAACGCGCGTTCGGAGCCGGCGCGGATGTCCGCGAGCCGCCGCGCGACCACCCGAAACACTTCCTGGACCGCGTCGTCGAGCTCCGCTTCACGGACGCCAAAGCGGCGGAGCAGCCGCCAGACATGAGCGAAATACGCGTCGAACAGCTGCTTGATATCGGGAGCCGGCGCGGGTCGGGCAGGAGCGGTCGTGTCCAGCGGCTGCACGTGAGGGGGCAGCTGGCCATGGGCCAATAGCCCGAACCTTCCGGACCTGAGAGGGGACACCCGGGGCACCCAAGGCCTAATCGCACGCTTGGTCGCTCGCGATCACGGAAACGTACCGGCTAGAAATGAAGTCCGATGCCGGCCGACCCGTAGGCTGCGAACATTTGCATCTCGAACAGCTGGCTGCCGTCGGCGCGCTCGGCCGAGATGCCTCCGAATTGGGCACGGCCGCCGAGCCTCAGGGCGACGTGGAAACTGTCGTCGAGGCTGTACTGCGCGTCGAGACCCAGGCCCACGTAGCCGAATCCGGCCTCCTTCCTGTGAAAAAAAGCTCCGTCCGCGCTCTCCGTCTCGAGGAAGGCGAAGCTCGCGCCGAACTCACCGCAAGCGAGCAAGCTCAAACCCTGATCATCGTAGGTCAAGCCGGAGCACGAGTTCAGGCCTGCGCCGAACCCGACCACGCGCGTCGAGTAGTCCCCGTCGCGGTGCGTAGCCGGACCGAGGAACAGCCACTGCACTTGCAGGATCGGCCCGACCAGATAGCTCGAGGAAGACGGCGGCAAGATGAAGTTCGCGGCCGAAATCGTGAACTCCGCTCGCGGGAGCACCAAGCCGGGGACCAGCCCGTAGTCGATGCCGGCGCCGAGCGTGTAGCGACGGTCCGCCTCGACGCGGAGGATCCCCGCCTCGACGGGGATCTCGCCGGGCATGCGCAGGTTCGTCCCGCGCAACCGCGGGCGTGACCCCGGCGTGGGCTCGGGGAGATTGTCCGGCCTGGCGACGGCGCTGCTCGACGGCTCCCCCTGCGTTTCAGCTCCGGGCGTCGCTGGCGCTTCGACGGCGGCTTCGGATGGCTCCGCCTCGGCCCGCCCTCCGAGCGCGCTTGCCGCGATCACGGCGAGCCCCGTCACGACGTCGCCGCAGGCCGGGTCGTGGATCTCCCGTGAAGACGCGGTGCCGTCCGGCCTCGTCACCTCGAGGGATCCGACGAAACCGGCCTCCGTCGAAGCAATGCGCACGTTCAGCGAGCGAGCCCGCGACACGGCCTCGGTGCCCTGGAACTGCGCTCCGCGAGCCGCTACCGCCGCCACGAACTCTGCCTGCGCGGGACATTCCGCCGGGGCCTGGTAGGTGAGCGTGGCCTCCTGGGCCAGCGCGGACCGGGCGCTCAAGAGCCACACGCCCGCCGCCAGCGCTCCGGAAATCGCTCTCGTCATCGCGCAGGTAATGGATCGCCTGCGCTGCCACGATCACGGTTTCGACAGGGGCGCGTTCAGGCGTCGCGGGCGAGCAACACGTTCGCGGCTTCGACGAACCCGTCCGCCCGCGCCCCCAGCGTCCGATACCGCGGCGGCACCGTCTGCCTCCCCGATAGATTGGCCACGCCGATCGTCACCCGGAACGCCGCGAAGCAGGCCGCGTCGTTGTCGCTGTCGCCGATGAACGCGTAGCTCGCGCGAGCGCGAGTCGGCTCGATGCCGAAGCGATCGCTCACGAACCGCAAAAATCCGCTGGCCTTGTCGGCGCGGTCCAGGCTCACGTGCAGGTGCACGCTCGACGTCATCACCGCGAGCCCGAGCGCTTCTGCCGCGCGCTTCGCCGTCAGCACCGCGTCGCGCGGCAGCTTCTGGTATTCCCCGATGTCGAACGTGAAGTCGCTGATGCGTCCCGAGACGTCATCGGCAGGCACGAGCTCGGGCAGCTTCTGGCGCAGCTCCAGAACCCGCCGCGCGAGCTCGGCGCGCCGTCCCTCGCGCTCTTCGGGCAATAGCCGATCGAAACCGCGGACGCGCGCGCCGTCGCGAAAGAAGCCGATCGCGCCGTTCTCGGTGACTGCGCCGTCGATCGGCCATTGATGAGTCGCGATGGCTCCCCAGCTCGCGGGGCGGCCCGTGACGACGAACAGCTCGAAGCCAGCCGATTTCAACCGGTACAGCGCGTCGAGCGCAGCCGTCACCAATCGGCCATGGTCGAGGAAGGTGTCGTCGAGATCGAACGCCAACCCGCGGAGCTTTCGCAGCTCCTCTACCGTGAGCGCCGACAGCGGCTTCACGACGGGCGCACCTCGGCGATCAACGTCGTCAGATAGAGCCCCTCGGCGAACGCCGCGGGCACCGGGTGATCCGGTCC
>JALYWZ010000843.1 GCA_030852505.1 Myxococcota bacterium
GGCGGGCATCCATCAACCGAGCCCGCTCGCGCTGCGCTTCGTCGCCGGCAGCCGCGCCCCGCTGTCGATGGCCCGGTGCGAGCCGCACTGCACGGTAGAAATTGCGATTTTCGCCGGGTTTCCGCGGGCTGCGGAGGCCCTACTCAGCTACGAGACACGGTGTCTCGCGCTCGGCGGTCGCCCGCACTGGGGGCAGATCCACGAGCTGACGGGCACGCCCGGCTGGCTCGCGGGTGCGTATCCGGACCTCGAAAAGTGGTTGCGCGCTTATCGTTATTTCAACGCCCGCGGCACCTTCGACAATCATTTCACCGATCGGCTCGGCCTGTCGCAGCGTCGGGGGAAGGCGTCGTGAAGCGCGTTTTTCGGCGCGAACTCGTGCGCGCAAGCTTGGTCGTTCCGGTGGCGGCGGTGACGGAAGCCGCAGCGCGCCCGGCGGAGCGTGTGGTGTTCGTGCGCTTGCGCGGCGGAGCCGACGCGCTGAGCCTCGTGATTCCGTACCGCAACGACGACTACCAGCGCGCGCGTCCCACCACCCGCGTCGCGGCCTTACCGCTGGATGCAGACCATGGCCTGCATCCGAGCCTCCGGCGCCTGCTGCCGCTGTTCGAACGGGGAGAGCTCGGGGCCGTCGTCGGCACCGGCTTCCAAGAGCGCTTCGCGCTGCACGGCCAGGCCGAATTTGCCCTGGAACGCGCGATTTTAGCCGCGACCGGCGGCAGGGCGACGACCGTCGAGCTCCCCGGCTGGGATACCCATGCCGCGCAGGCCGCGCGCATGCCGGCGCTGCTCGAAGAGCTCTGCGAGCGGCTGCTGACGCTGCGCTCCGCGCTGGCTGCCGACTGGGAGAGCACCCGGATCGTGGTCGTCAGTGAGTTCGGGCGCGGGCTTCACGAGACCTTGCTCGGCGGCACGGACGACGGGCACGCGCAGACCGTGCTGGTTCTGAGCGGCGCCAGAGATCAAGGTCGGGTCAGTGGGCTGCTCCGCTTCGACGACCACGGGCTCGTCCCTACCTCGGAGCTCGGCGCGTTGCTCGCCGCGCTCGTCGCGGGGAGGGGCAGCTGATGCGCGCCGGTCCGTGGTTGTGCGTGCTCGCCGCGCTGCTCGCAAGCTGCCGCAGCGTGCGCCGCTTCGACGGGATCGACGCCGTTTCGGGGCGCGGTTTGCAGCTGGTCCCGGGCGCGATGCCCGCCGAACACAGCTTCAGCGGTGACTACCTCTCGCCTCAAACCGGCAGGACGACGCTGCTCCAGCACGAGGAACGGTTGAGCGGCAGCTACGAGCGGCGCTCCTGCGGCTGCCAGATCCGCGGCTTCATCAGCGGCACGGTCGACGGCAACCTCGCGGAGCTCGAGTGGCACGAAACCGTCTCCGGCTGCCCGGAGCGACCAGCCCGCCGCGGAGAAGGCTTTTTGTTCTATACGGCGCCGCCCGCGGAGCAGGGACCCCCCAAGTTGTTCGGCGAGCGCGTGTACCTCGTGAACCAGCGCGTCACCCGTCAGGGTGAAACTCTCGAGAGCCGGCGCGAGCCGAGCGCCTGGACGGCCACGCGGATTTTCCAAGCGCCGCTTTCGGACGAGCCGCGCTGCCCCTAGAACGCCGATCAGTTTGACTGCTCGGCGTTCTAGCCCTGTTCTCAGGGGCGGCACGCGCCGCCCCTCCCCGCCGAAGTGAATTCGTCGGGGCCCCTCCCCACGCGCTCACTCTTTTCGGCTCAGTTTTCCGACAACCTCGGCAGATTCCTAACCGTTTGTCGCTCTAGCGCGCTCGGCGCCACGGCCCGTGAGCGAGCTCACTCACGACTTCACGGACCGAGATCACGGCGCGCGGGCGCAGCGGAAGCCGACCGCGTAGTCGCCGCGGTAGGAGTTCGCGTCGTACGCGATCGAGGCTCGGTTGTACGAATAGAGCAGCGTCGCGCCGAGGCTCTTGCCGGTGTGAAAGCCGGCGCCGGGCATCACTCGGTCGTTGGTGTTGCCCGTGAGATACGCGCAGTCTTCACAGGGGTTCACGTAATTGGCGTAGCGATCGACGAGCCACTCCCAGACGTTGCCGACCAGGTCGATTTGGCCGTACTTGCCGATGCCCTTCGCGGCAAAACCGACCGGCGCCGCGTTGACGACACCGGTGCAGGTGTCGCGACCGCTCGAGGCGCTGCACTGGCCGTTCGGATAGCAGCAATCGTAGATCGCGTACTCGTTGTCCTCGCCCGGCTCCCTCGAGCCCCACGGGTAGGCGCGCAGCTCGTCGCCGCCGGCCGCCGCGTACTTCCACTCCGCTTCGGACGGCAAGAAGCCGCCGTCCCAGATGCAGAATGCGTACGACTCGTACCAACTCGGGCAGGTGAGCGGCAGCATGTCGTTCTTGCCGGGCTCGTCCGTCCAGGTTCCATACGTCTTGCAATTGCCGCTCTTCAGATTGCCGCGCCACTTGGCCGTGGCGCCCGCGCCGCTCGGGATCCTGCTGTTCCAGGCTGCGTCCCAGCCGGGCTCGAACGAGCCGACCTTGCCGCTGTCGGCGAGGCCCTTGCCGCCGTTCAAGTAGGTGTGTTTGCCGCTGCCCGCCGCGGGCGGTGAGCCGCCGGCTTCGAGGTACTTCACGTACTCGCGCATGCGCGCGACGGTGACCTCGTACTTGTCCAGGCGGTACGTCGAGATCGTCGCGGGGTCGGCCTTGCCCGACGCGCCCTTGCCTTGGTTCGTGTACGTGCGCGAGTACGTGCCGCCCTCGACGAGCGGGCTCGTACAGCAGCTCTCGTCCTCGTTCTCGCCGCAGGTCGTGCGCCCGGGCCCGCTCAGCGCGCAGCTCGGCGGTTCCGTGCTCGGTGCTCCGCCGCCCCCGCTGCCGGACATCCCACCGGCCGAGCCGCCCGAGCCGCCTATGCCGCCTACGCCGCCCGAAGCGTCCCCCGAGC
>JALYWZ010000844.1 GCA_030852505.1 Myxococcota bacterium
CTGCTGGAGCGCGCCTTGCTCGACCGCGAGCGCGGCCTCGGCGAACAGAACCACGGCGCCGTACCGGAAGCGCTCGAGAGCATCGCGGATGCGGCGCGCGGCGACGCCCGGCGCGCGCTCGGCATGTTGGAGGTCGCAGCCGCTCTGGCAGGGCCGGGCGGAGCGATCGACCTCGACGTCGTCCACCGCGCCGCGGAGGAGCGCACGCTGCTCTACGACAAGAGCGGCGAGGAGCACTACAACGTCGTGAGCGCGCTCATCAAGTCGATGCGCGGCAGCGATCCCGACGCCGCGCTGTACTGGTTTTTACGCATGCTCGACGCGGGCGACGACCCGCTGTTCTTGTCCCGGCGCTTGCTGATCTTCGCGAGCGAGGACGTCGGAAACGCGGATCCGCGCGCGCTTTCCGTGGCCGTCGACGCGGATCAGGCGTTCCGGCGCATGGGCTTGCCCGAAGGCGTGTACCCGCTGGCCCACGCTTGCCTGTACCTGGCGAGCTGCCCCAAGTCGAACGCCGTCAAGCGGGCCATCGGCGCTACCCGCGAGGCGATCGCCGAGCGCGGCGCGCTGCCCGTGCCGATGAAGCTGCGCAACGCCGTGACCAAGCTGATGAAGAGCGAGGGCTACGCTGAAGGCTACCGTTACGCGCACGATTACGCCGGCAGCCACGTGCCGGACGAGACCTATCTACCGGACGAGCTCGCTGGTCGCCGCTTCTACGAGCCTTCCGACCAGGGCCTCGAGAAGCAGATCGCCGAGCGCCTCGCCCGGTTGCGCAAGCCTCAGATCGAGTAGCAGCGCACCTTCGTGCGGCTGCCCTGTTCGCACTCCTGGTCGCTCACGCACAGGTTCTGTTCGCCGGTGCGGGGGCAAATGCAGGCGCAGGCCTGAGCCTTGTCGTCGAAGCACACGCCTTGAACCAGGCAGTTGCAGGGCTTGTCCGGCTTGTCCCGCTGGCGAAATCCCGCGACGCACTCGGGCAGTTTTGCGCCCTCGCCGAAGCTGAACGGGTCGCCGTCCGAGCTCGGATCGGAGGTGCCGCCCGGGGCGGGTGGCTCGGGCGGATTGCGGCTCTGGTTGCCGTCGCTGCCGGGCACCTCCGAATCTTCTCCAGGGCCTTCGCCCAGCGAGCGGCCGCCGCCGCAGGCCGTGAACCAGACCAACAACACAGCACCGACGACCCAGCAACGACCCATGTTGGGACCTCCACGCGAGCCGGAGTATAGCTCGGTCCATGACCACGCTCTACGCCGATGCGTTGTGGGAAAGCCCCTGGGTGTTCAGCGCCCTGGTCGCGCTCGAGGAGAAGCGCGTGCCCTACCGGACGCAGGTGCTCGACCTCGACCGGGGGGAGCAGCGCGATCCGGACTACGTGAGCCGGACCCTGACCGCGCGGGTCCCCACCCTCGAGCACGACGGTTTCTTCCTCGGAGAGTCGAAGGCGATCATCGAGTACCTCGAGGAAGTGTTCCCCGCGCCGGATCACCCGCGGCTCTTGCCGTCGGATCTCAGGCAACGCGCCCGCGCGCGGCAGATCCTGGGCTGGCTGCGCACGGACTTGCTCGCGCTCCGCAAAGAGCGTCCGTCGTCCACGCTGTTCTTCTCACCCGCGACCGAGCCGATGAGCGATCACGCGCGCGGCGAAGCGGGCAAGCTCGTGCGCGTTGCCTCCGAGCTGGTGCGCTCCGCGACGGCCACTATTTTCGACGAATGGTCGATCGCCGACGCCGAGCTCGCCTTCGCGCTGCAGCGCCTGGTGGTGAACTCGGAGCCCGTGCCGGAGCCGCTCGCGGGCTACGTGGCGGCCCAGTGGTCGCGGCCCAGCGTTCGCGCCTTCGTCGATCAGCCGCGGCCGACCAAGCATTGAATATTCAAGGCTTTTTCGGCGGCTGATCGAGCACGCCCACGTACGGCAGGTTGCGGTGCCGCTCGGCGTAGTCGAGGCCGTAGCCAACCACGAACACGTCCTCGATCGTGAACCCGAGGTAGTCGATCGGCACGGGCTTCACGGAGCGCGACGGCTTGTGGAGCAGCGCGCACACGCTCACGCTGCGCGGCCCCCGCGCGCGCAGCTGCTCGAGGATGTAGGTGAGCGTCAAGCCGGTATCGACGATGTCCTCGATCACGAGCACGTCGGCGCCCGTGATCGGCCGCGTCAGGTCGAGCGTGATCTGCACCTCGCCGCTCGACACGGTGGCGGCTCCATAGCTCCGCACTCCGAAGAACTCGATGCGCATCGGCAGGTCGATGGCGCGCACCAGGTCGGCGGCGAACAAGAAGCTGCCCTTCAGCACGCTCACGATCACGAGCTCCCGGTTCGCGTAGTCCTTCTGGATCTGCTCGCCGAGCACGCGGACGCGATCCGCGAGCGCGCTCTCACTGATCAGGGGTGTCACCGGTGGTTCAGCGATTTGGGTCACGCGCGAGGGAGCTTAGGCGCTCTGGAAGCGCCGGAAAAGTCGAGACTTCGACGTCGAGCCGCTCGCCGTCGGTGCGGGCTCGGATCGCCCCGGAAAGATCGGTGCGCAGCGCGCGCGTGCCGAGAGCCGCAAGCCGCGCCATGACCTCCGGCGAAGGGTGGCCGAAGCGGTTGCGCGCGCCGCACGAAACCGTCGCGACCTCGGGCAAGACCCGCTCCACGAGCTCGCTACCGCTCGAGGTGCGGCTGCCGTGGTGGCCGACCTTGAGGACGTCCGCGCGCCCTGCGCGTCGTCGCATCCTCGCCTCGGCCGGAAAGCCGGCGTCGCCGGTGAAGAGCGCCTGGAACTCGCCGTACTCGACCAGCAGCACCAGCGAGTCCTCGTTCACGTCCTCGCCCCACTCGGACCACCCGGCACGCGGATGGAGAACCGTGAAGCGCACGCCGTCCAGCGTGAAGCGCTCACCGGCACGACCCGGGTGCCAGGGGATCTGTGC
>JALYWZ010000845.1 GCA_030852505.1 Myxococcota bacterium
CCAGCTGAAGACCAACCCCGCGACTCACCACACGCCTTCGCAGAAGGTCTGAGAGCGGACGAAGTCGCTCCTGGCGGAATCGTCTCAGCGAAGACGAGCCACCGGTCCCGCATTGACGGAGCGCTGAACCTCAGCTCGGCTTTTCTTCTTCTAGCTCCTCCTCCTCCTCGTCGTTGTGGTTGGCGAGGGGGAGGGGTTCGCGGGTAGCCTCTTCGATGTTCGACTCGTCCGTTCCGCCCGCGAACTCGACCTGCGCCGAGGTCTCGACGAACGGCCCGCCACGCTCTTCCTCGACCTCCGCGTCCAGGTCCGGCGCCAGCGTCTCTTCGCCGCTGGTCATGGTCGCTACCGCCGTCTCTCCGAGCTCCTCGACGAAGTCGTCCTCGGACTCGGGCTTGGCCACGAACGCCTCGGTGCTTTCGTCGTCTCGCTGCGCTCCGCGCGCGAGGTCGAGCAAGCGTTGGGCGTGTTCCGGATCCAGGTGCCCGGCCCCGTCGAAGCCGTGAATGTCGCGTTTCGGGGGTTGTGGGCTGCGTGATTTTTTCATGGTCACTCCCTCTTCAGTGCACGCGCCGTGCCGCTCAATCGAGCGGCCAGCTGAGCGCGTTTGCTCCCGCGGTAGACGGCGGGGCATCGTCACTCTCGGGTACGGAGTCCTCGAGCTTGGTCACGGAACGCCACCAGGGTGTCAGCGGTAGCTCGAGCGCCGGCTCGATCGCCTGACCGATTTCGGGCATCAAGAGCCGCGCAGACTTGCGAGGTGCGAGCTTCAACAGCACCTCGGCGGGCTCGTCCCACGGATGCAGGGCGAGGTTGAACGTGCCCCAGTGGATGGGCAAGAACGCACCACCGCCGAGCAGCGCCAACGCCTCGAGCGCATTCTCGGGCCCGAGATGGATGTCTCCCCAGGCGGGATGGAACGCGCCCACCTCGAGCATCACCAGCTCGAACGGCCCGAGCTTTTCGGAGATGCTCTGGTATTCGGTGGTGAGCCCCGTGTCGCCGCTGAAGAACACCGAGTGCCGGTCGCTCCGGATCGCGAACGACGACCAGAGCGTGGCGTTGCGCGACCCGATGGTGCGGCCAGAAAAATGCTGGGACGGCGCGGCTGTGACGCGCACGCCCCCGACATCGAACGACTCCCACCAATCGAGCTCGTGGATCCGCTTCTCTGCGATGCCCCAGGACTCGAGGTGCGCCCCGACGCCGAGCGACGTGATGAACGGCACGTCGCTCTTCGCTAGCTCGAGCATCGTCGTGTAGTCGAGGTGATCGTAGTGATCGTGAGAGACGAGCACCGCGTCGAGCGGAGGCAAATCCGCGAGCGACACCGGAACCGCTTGAAAGCGCCGCGGTCCGGCGATCGCCACCGGCGAAGCGCGGTCACCCCAGACCGGATCGGTCAGTAGATACACGCCGTCGATCTCGAGCAACACCGTCGAGTGACCGAGCCAGGTCGCGCGCAGCCCCGTCCGCGGCGCGCGCAGCCAACCCTCGCGCGGATCGTGAACTGGTAACGGCGCGGGCGGCGTACGGCGGCCGCCCGCGCACAAGAACTCGCGCAACGAAGGTTTCCCTCCGGAAGCTCTCAGACCCGGCAAGATTGGATGCAGGTTCTGAAAAGCGCCGTCACGAAAGCGCGGTGATGCTTGCATTCGTTCGAGGCGCAGACCCGACGCCTTCTTTCCGAAGGAGGTCTTCATGCGTCGAACTCTGGGGTCAAAACCCCGGGGACGTCGAGCCCTCTCGTTCCCGCGGGCTCTGGAGCGGGAAATCTCTATTTCGGAGTGTCCTTCTTCGGAGCGTCCGGCTTGACCGGCGCCTTCTTGGCCTTCTTCTTGGCGGCGGCCTTATCCGCGGCGTGCGATGCGTCCCCGACGGGCTGCGGGGAAGGCGCTGCAAAAGCCAGACTCGAACCCGCAAGACTTGCGCCCACGATTCCAAGTTTCAGAGCTGTGAACTTCATTGGAGCTTCCTTCTTTCTCGTCCGTGCCTGAACGGACGCCCGCACCAACCTGGCCTCGGTCGAGGTTGTTCCCAGCTTTTTCGAGGAATCAGCGTCCCGCACTGGCACGGCCCATGCCGCGGTCGAACCGGCTATCTCGCGTTCTTGCGCGCCAAGTCTTCGACCTCCTGGATCCGGCGAGCGATGCGCGCCTTGACCTCCGCGGCCGTGGCCAGAGCCTTCTTCCACTCCGCGATCCGATTCTTGCGCTCGGCGGCGGTAGCTGCGTGCGGCGTGCTCTTGGGCGCCGTCACGCCTTGTTTCTCGTACTCCGTCCAGGCATCGACGGCCGCTTCGAAAGCGTGCTGGCGCTCGCGCAGATCCGCGATGCAGAACAACACCTTGGCGCGCAGCACGTCGTTCGTGCCCGAGAAGCGCAGCGCTGCAAAGTAGGCCTGCTCGGCTTCCGTGAAGTCGCCTTTGATGCTCTCGGCCTGGCCGATCCGGTAATGCGCGAACGCGTTGCGCGGATCTTCTGCGAGCACCGCGCGGTACTTGGCGACGGCGCCGTCGAAGTCTCGCGCGAGCGCGGCGCGGTCCCCTTCGAGCAACAGCTTGGAAGCGGCCGGGTTCGGCTCCGCGCCGAACGACGCCGCCGCGTAGACCAGGATCGCGAGCGCTACCGGAAACCCGACTCGAAGGCGCATCCGGCGAGGATACCGTGGCTCCCGGCTCCGCGGCGCTCCCGAGGTTTGGCGCGAGTTATCCACAATTTGTGGACGTGCTGTGGACACCACGCCTACACCCGCCTACGAAAGGCGTGGATCTGCGTGTAGGCTGGACATCGATGTCGGGACAGCGAGCTCTGGAGGCGTTTCCCTGGGGCGCCTTGAGTCGCACGACGAGGCGGGCCGAGGCGAGGCTCCGGAACGCGCGCCGCCGGCTCGAGCCCGCCGTAGTGCTGACGGC
>JALYWZ010000203.1 GCA_030852505.1 Myxococcota bacterium
CGCGCTCGCCGAGCTCGACGTCGGCGGCAAGCCGCAGCGCGTGCTGCTCAGCCCGGCCGGCGGCGGCATCAAGCTCTCGACACCGGGGGGCGAGATCAGCGTCGTCACGCCGTCTTCCCCGCTCGGGCGCGGCCTGCTCGGCAAACACGTGGGGGATTCGTTCGAGCTCGTGATCGCCGGGCAGCGCCGCGAGGTGGTGATCGTCGGGGTGACTTGAATCGGTTCTAACCGCCGGTCGCGAGCCGTTCGCGGCGCGCGGCCAGGATCTTCGCGAACGAGCGCAAGTTGAGCTCGTCCGGCGTGAGGCCCGTCGCTTGCGCCTCTTCGAGGTCGATCGCCCCCGAGTTTTGCGCTCGCAAGAAGTAGTTGAGCAGGCCCTGACCCGTCGCTGCGTCGTCGAACACGTCGCCCACCAGCGTGGCCTGTGCGGCCTTGTCTACGAAGTTCCGCAGGCGCTCGGCGGCCTGCGCGAAGCCCTCCAGGAAAAATGCGTAGCAGGTGGCGTAGCGCACCGGGAGCTGCGCCGGGTGCAGGTCCCAGCCCTGGTAGTAGCCGTTCTCGAGCGAGTGGCGGATGCTCCGGTGCGAGAGCTGCCACGCGGCGTGTACGGCCGCGCGGTTTTCGGCGAGCTGCTCGGCGGTGAGCCCCTTGCCTTTGTGCGGGCCGACGGGCATCACGTTGGTGGCGCCGTCCGACAGGAAGATGCCGGTGCCGGCGTAGGCCAGCGTCATCAGGCCCTTGGCGAGATCGCACATCGGGTGGCGCATGTGCTGGTAGGCGGCGGTGATGTTGGCGGACGCCGTGAAGTCGTACGTGCCGAAATGCGCGGCCTGGCAGCGGCCTTCACAGGCGTCGAGCAGCTTCGGCAGCGGCGAGATGCCGTTCGGGCCGAGCAGCGACTGGGTGGTCTCGATCATCAGCTCGAGCCGCAGCGCGCCGTGCTCGAGGTCGTGGCGGCGTTCGAGCAGCTCGAACAGCCGGACCAGCGTGCGCGGCTGCTCGGGGATCGTCACTTTCGGCAGCGTGACCACGAAATTCGGGGGCAGTACGCCGCGCGTGGCCTTGAGCAGCGTATCCACGAAAATCTCGAGCGTGCGCGCGGCGCGGTGCTTCCACTCCTCGCTCAGGGACTTGATGCGAATGCCGATGAACGGCGGCAGCTGCTCTTCGGCGAGGGCGTTCGCGACCTCGAGCGCGGCGCGCTGCGCGGTGTCGTCTTCCTCGCTGTCAGGGCGCGCCCCGAAGCCGTCCTCGAAGTCGATCCGGAAGTCTTCGACGGGCTCGCGGGCGAGCTTGGCCCGGACGCGCTGGTGCACGGCGAACACGAGCCAGGCCTCCGGATCGCGCTGCTTCACGGCCAGTGGATCGCGCTCGAGCTCAGCGGCGAGGTTCGTGCTCGCGAGCCGCTCCAGGGTCTTCGGCGAGGCGAAGCCGACGCCGCGCGCGAGCTCCAGCGGATCCTTGCCGTAGGCTTCGAGCGATGCGAGCGCGAGCTCGCCCAGGCGCTTCGTGGTTTCGGCCTTGTAGAGCTGCGCACCGCCGTAAACCGTGTGCACGGGCTGGCGCGTCGGGCGGTCCCCCGGGTACAGGCGCGCGAGCGTGCGGTTCGCCTCGCCGAGGGCGGCGAAATGAGCGGTGGCTTCATCGACCAGACTCATGGGTTCGTCCTCAGGATCCCCGGTAGGTGGAATAACCGAACGGGCTCAAGAGCAGCGGCACGTGATAGTGCGCCGTGGGATCGTCGATGCTGAAGATCACCTCGACACGCGGATAGAAGCAGGGCCGCCCGCCTTGCTCGTGATACGCGCCCGTCTCGAAGGTCAAACGGTAGGTGCGCGCCTCGAGCGCGCCTTCCTGCATCAGATCCGGCACGCGTCCGTCGTCGTTGGTCGTCGCATGCGCGACGCTCTTCCAGCCGCCGTTCGGCTCCAGCACGTCGAGGCGGACGGCCAGGCCGCGCGCCGGAATGCCGAACGCGGTGTCGAGAACGTGCGAGGTCAGGGGGCTTTCGTTCTGGCTCATGCGCTGAGCTTCTCCAGCCGGAGGCGCGTGATTTTGGCTTGTTCTGCGGCCGCGATCGACAGCTCGCGCTCCGGAGCGTTGTCGAGGCGCGCTTCGAGCAACGCCCGCATTTCTTCGGCGCTCTTGCCGCTGGCGCAGACGATGAAGACGAAGCCGAAGCGCGCGAGATAGCGGGCGTTACCCGCGGCGAGGCGTTCGAGGGTGCTCGGATCCGCGCGCGCGACTCCCGCTTGCTCGGAGCGCGACCACTCCGCGGTCGTGGCGAAGCGCTTGGCGAGCTCGGCAGGGTCGGCGCCAATCTGCGGATGATGCGCAAAAGCCTCCAGGAAATCGGCGCGTTCGAGCCCGGCCCAGACCGCCTCCGCGTCCCGGAACAGGGCCTCTTGCGAAGCGAACGGGCGCCGCGCCAGCATGCCCTCGACCCAGCGACTCGAACCGCAGCAGCGCTCGAGCGCGCGTTGCGCGTCGGCGCGGGACAGCGCGTTCAGCCGCGCGTGCGGCGCCGAATCAGCCATCGCGCGTCCCCCACAGGCGGAGCCGGCTCACCCCCCCGTCGGGGAAGATGCTGAGGCGCACGTGGCTGACGCTGCCGCTCGCCCCGAGCTCGGCGGGGCCGAAAAAATGGCGCGTGTCGGCCTCGAGCTTGGTTTCGGGCAAGAGCGGCCTGAAATCTCGAGATTCCAGCAGCGCCGTGATGCGCGCGTCCGGGGCGTCGATGCCCTCGAGCGCGCAGCGATCGGGGTAGTTGCCCTTGAAGTGGTGGGTGTCGAGCTCGGCGCAGCGCACCTGGCCGCGCGCCGCGAGCTTCACCAGCACCCAGTCGTAACCGGGTCCGCGGCGACGTCGCGTCTCCCAGCCTCCGCCCATGTCCGCGGCGCGGCCGGGGAGCAACAAATGGTTCATCGGACCGAAGTGCGCGTCCGAACAAGCCAGGCACAAGCCTCCGTTCTTCAGCGCTGCGAGGTCCACCCAATCTGCGGCGACGTGGGCCGCGGCGAGCTCGTCGACGTCGCGCTCGGCCCAGCTGGGCGCCACGCGGCCGAAGGCGCGAAAGCGCGCCACGCCGCCGTCCGGGAAGATGTTGAGGCGCAGGTGCGTGACGGGCGCGGCGACGACGGCCGCAAACAGGTTCTGCGAGTCGGGCCGGAGCGGGCTCTCTGGCAAGAGCTCGGTCCAGCTCGCGCGCTCGAGCGCGTCGAGCGGCGTCGAGCGCGGTGCGTGTAGGCCGTCTACCGAGGCGAACGCCGGCTGATTGCCGGAGAAATGGCTGGTGTCGATGTCGAAGCCGAGCAGCGTGCCCGGGCTGCCGAGCTCGAGGAGCGAGTAGTCGTGGCCCGGCGTGCGCTTCCTGCGGCTCTCCCAGCCGTCCATCCACTTGCCGCGGTCGGTGTACTTGCCTTCGATGAACACGGCGCGACCGGGCTCGAGCATCCGGCTCGCGCTCGCGAAGAAGTCGTCGCTCGTGAACAGCACCTTGCCGCCGAAATCCCGGCCAGCGAGATCGACCAGACCCGTGAACGTCGCCGCGCCGGCGGGCTTCACGCGCTTTCTCCGCGGCGGAGCAGCAGCCGCCCCGTGGGCTCGGCGTGATGCCCGTCCGCTCCGTACACCCGCTGCCCGCCGAGCCAGGTTTCCCGGACCTTGCCCGTGAACGCCTTGCCGAGGAACGGCGAGATCCGATGCTTGAAAAACAGCTCGCTCTCGCTCACCTCGAACGTGCGCTCCGGATCCCAGATCACGACGTCGGCGTCGAAGCCCGGAGCGAGCTTTCCCTTCTTGCGCTCGAGGCCGGCAAAGCGAGCCGGCGCCGCGCTCATCCAGCGCGAGAGCTGGTCGACGCTGGCGCCGCGGGCCCGCGCTTCGGTCCAGACCGCCGGCAGGCCGAGGCCGAGCGAGGCAATGCCGCCCCAGGCCGCCTGGAAGTCGCCGCGCTCGGGCAGCTTGAGCGCGGGCGTGCACGGGCTGTGGTCGCTGATCACGAAGTCGATCACTCCTTCGAACAACGCGCGCCAGAGCGCCTCGCGGTTTTCATGTTCCCGGATCGGCGGCGCGCACTTGAAGTGGGTGGCGCCGTCGGGGATCGATTCTGCCTCGAGACACAGGTAGTGGGGGCAGGTTTCGACCGTGATCGGCAGCCCCTCGTCCTTGGCCCGGCGAAGCTCGGGGACCGAGGCTGCGGAAGACAGGTGCACGATGTGCACGGCGCAGCCGGTCTCGCGGCAGAGCCGGATCAAGAGCGCGATCGCCGCGTCTTCCCAGGCGGCCGGCCGCGAGCCGAGGTAGGAGCGGTAGGCGCGCGGGTCGTCGCCCAATGCTGGGCCGCCGAGCTCGAGCTCGGCGTGGGCGAGCAGCGGCAGGCCCGAGTCGCGCAGAGCCGGCATGGCGCGCCGCAGATCCGCCTCGGTCGAGCGTGGGAATTCGTCGATGCCCGAATCACACAGGAAGGCCTTGCAGCCGAGCACGCCGCCCTCGCCCAGCTGGCGCAGCTCCGTCTGGTTGCCGGGCACGACCCCGCCCCAGAAACCGACATCGACGAACAGATGGCCGCGTGCGCTGTCGAGCTTTTGCTCGAGCGCGGCGCGCGACGTGGTGACCGGGATCGAGTTCAGGGGCATATCGACCAAAGACGTGACTCCGCCTGCGGCCGCGGCGCGCGTCGCGGTCTCGAAGCCCTCCCACTCGGTGCGTCCGGGCTCGTTCACGTGCACGTGGCAGTCCACGAGCCCGGGCGCGAGCACTGAGTGTCCGTAATCGTGGAGCGTCGGTAGCGCCGTTTCGTACGCTTCGAGCGCGAGGATTTGCCGGCCTTCGATGACCAGCGTCGCGGGAGCGACACCCATCGGAGTGACGACCCGCTCGCTGCGCAGTCCGAATATCGCGCTCAAAATTCCTCCGCCGCGAAGGCGCACAGGCTCTGGTAGTGCGCTTCGCAGTCTTCGCGGAACAGCGAGCCCGTGATGCCGTGGATCAGGCGCGGGTTCGAGTACTTCATACCGGAGATGCTGGCGCCGCCGAAGCCCAGGCTGAGCAGGCCCCCGAAAGTGTAATTGTAGAGAGTCGACAGGTACGGCGCCTCGCCCGGCGTGCGCTCGGTGAACTCGAAGTTCGGTCCGAGGTAGGGGTGGCGGCCGAGATCGGCGTGGCGTTCGGCTGCGGGTGGCGTGTAGCGGTCGGCCCAGCGCGCGATGTGGGGCTCGAGCGCTTCGAGCTCCGGGCGCAGCTTCAGATCCGTCACGAAGCCGGTGCCGACGATCACGAAGTCCGCCTCGTGGCGCCCGCTCTCGGTTTCGATCGAGATCCGCTCTCCGTCCATCGCAAGTGATTTCCACGCCGAGCCCGGGTGCAGGTGAAACCCGTCGTGCTCGCTCGCTCGACGGAACGTGTCCGCCGGTGGCAGCTGGCCCATCTGCAGGATCTGCGAAATGAACCGCCATTTTTCGGCGTCGCCGAGATCGCCGAGGTGCTTCAAGAAGCCGACGAACTCCGCCCAGCGGTAGGCGTTGACGTTGACCAGGCTCTTGCGCCGAAAATACAGCCGCACCTCGCGGGCGCCGTGCTCGAGGGCGGTCGCCGCGTTGTCGAACGCGGACGCCCCGGCTCCGAGCACCGCCACGCGCCGGCCGCGCAGGCTCCCGAAGTCGATGTCGTGGCGCGTGTGGGCGTAACGGTCGGGTGGGAGCGCGTTCGAGATCCACTCGGGCACGTGCCAGTTGCCGGAGCCCTCGATGCCCGTCGCCAGCACCACGCGCCGCGCGAAGGCGAGCTGCGTGTCCCCGGCTTCTTCGAGCGGCACCTGCCAGGCTCGCTCGGCGGGGTCGTAGCGCAGAGCTCCGGCGCGCGTCTCTGGGCGAACCGGGATGCCCAGCGTGCGCCGGTAAAAGCTCAGGTACTCGGCCCAGGTTTCCTTGGGGATCAGGCCGAGCCTTTCCCAGCTGCCCTCGCCGTGCAGCGCCTCGTACCAACTCCGAGGGGTGAGGCTCGGGATCCCCAGGTCCGGACCGGTCAGGTATTTGGGGGTGCGCAGGGTGCGCATGCGCGCGAAGCTCAACCACGGCCCGGCGCGATCGAGCGGGTTCTGATCGACCACGAGCAGGTTCCGGATCCGTTCGCGCATCAGCCCGAAGGCAGCGCTGAGCCCGCTCTGGCCGGCGCCGACGATCAACACGTCCAGGATCGGCTGGCCGTCGCGGGTCGTGCGCGGTGTGAGCCACTCGCGCTCCGGGTAGCTGAGGAGCTCGAGGTCACGCCGCACGCGCTCGGCCAGGCGAGCTTCGGGCGTCATGCCGGTTCTTCCGTTTCCGCGGGCTCGATCAGCTCCTCGAGCACGCGCTGCAAGCGCAGGTCCTCGACGGAGCGCAGGTGCGGTGCGGCCTTGTCGTGGCGCAGCGCGACGAGCTCCGCTGCGATGCTGATCGCGATTTCCTCGGGGCCGACGGCGCCGAGGTCGAGCCCAACCGGGGCGTAAACGCGATCCAGAGGCAGCTCTTGCCCGCGCCTGAGGGCGATGCGCTGGAGCAGCCGGAACACCTTGCGCTTGCTGCCGACGAGCCCGATGTAACGCGGTCGGCGCTGGATCGACAGCTCGAGCGCCTGCTGATCGAGCCGATGATCGTGGGTTACGATCAGGAGCCAGTCGCGGTCCGTGAAGCGGGTTTCGGCCAGCACGCTGCCCGGATCGCGGAGCTCGCGCTGGCAGCCGGGGAAGCGCTCGGCCGTGTTCAGCTCTTCGCGCTCGTCCACCACGGTGAGCTCGAAGCCGATGCGCTGGCAGACCGCGGCCGTGGCCCGGGCGACGTGACCCGCGCCGAACAAGTACAGCCGCGGCGCCGCTTCGACCGGCTCGATGAAGATCTCCATCCGCCCGCCGCAACACATCCCGAGGTCTCGCCCCAGATCTCTCACGAGCAGCTCGGATTTTCCCGTCGCGATCGCCGACTCCAGTGCCCGTTCGACGACTTCTTCGATCGCGCCACCGCCGACGGTTCCGAGGCGCGTGCCGTCCGGGCGGAGCAAGAGCCGTGCGCCCGGCCGTTGCGGCGCGGACCCCGAGACCCGCACCACCGTCGCGAGCGCGCCGCGCCGGCCGCTCTCCAGTACGTCGAGCAATGCTTTGGCAACCTCGCGCACGCTGTAAGACGATAGCTTACTCAGCCGAGTTGTCCCGAGGGTTTCGTGGAAGCAGCTCGGAGCCAGGCTTTCTGCGTCGAGCGCGTTTCGTCGAACCCGCCGAGCCGGCGCGCTTTTTTGGCGTATCCTGAGCTTCGGCCTGAGATGAGCGTGCGCTTTCTCTTGAACGGCGGACGGGTTCATGTCGGCGACGTGGACCCACACACGACGTTGCTCGGCTGGCTGCGCGAGCGCGGCCTCACCGGCAGCAAGGAGGGCTGCGCCGAGGGCGAGTGCGGCGCGTGCGCCGTGGCGCTCTTGCGACGCGGACCCGACGGCACGCCGCGCTACGACGCGGTGAACTCGTGCCTCGTGCCGCTGCCGTCGCTCGAAGGACAAAACGTGTGGACCGTCGAAGGCGTGGCGGAGCCCGACGGCACTCTGCATCCCGTACAGGCGGCGCTGGTGGAGCACGGCGGCTCGCAGTGCGGTTACTGCACTCCGGGCTTCGTGGTCAGCTTGTTCTGCGAATACTACCGGCCTGGTCGCGTCGAGCCCGATCGAGAGTCGATCAGCGGTAACC
>JALYWZ010000846.1 GCA_030852505.1 Myxococcota bacterium
GTGCTGTACGTCCCTCCCGTGGACAGGAGCTCGACGCCTCGGGCGCTCAGGGCGCGGGCGAGCTCCACGATTCCGGTTTTGTCGGAGACGGACAAAAGGGCGCGGCGGATTGGCATGTGCGCGGGGGTATCGAAAGGCGTACCCGCCGTCAACGGGTAGCTCGGCGTTCGCCGCATCCTGCCCAAAATTCCGAGAGATCTCGGGGTAGGGGCGAGACGAGCTCGAGCATTTCCCCGGTCACTGCGTGGCGTAGCCGGTAGCGGTGCGCGTGCAGTGCGTGCCGCGAGAGCTCGAGCAGCAGCAGATCCTCCGGCCGGAGCTCGCCGTCGGCGGCGCGCGCCAGCATGCGTTCGTCCGCGCCGTAGAGCTTGTCGCCGACCAGCGGGCAGCCGACCGCCGCGAGGTGCAGGCGGATCTGATGCTGGCGTCCGGTGTGGAGCGCGCAGGCGACCAGCGAGTAGTCGCCGCGCGTCTCGAGCACGCGCACGCCGGTTCGCGCGTGGAGGCCGGAGCCCGGCTCGGCCACGCGCATTTTCACGCGCAGTGCGTTGTCGGGATCGAGCTCGAGCGGCAGCGTGATGGCGCCCTCGGGCGGCACGCCGCGCACGATCGCGAGGTATTCCTTTTCGAACGCGAGGCCGTCGTCGTCGGTGGAGCCGTCGGCGCTGGCCACCGCCTCGGTGCGGCGTTCCAGCCCGAGCTTGAAGGCGCGCTCGGACTCGAGCGAGCGCGCGAGCAGCAAGAGGCCGCTCGTCTCGCGGTCGATGCGGTGGATCAGCGCCACGTATTCGTCGGGGCGCTCCGCTTGCAGCCGCTTGATCACCGTGTGGTGGTGGTAGCGGGCGGTCGGGTGCACCGCGACCAGCGGCGGCTTGTCGATCACGAGCACGTGAGCGTCTTCGTAGACGACGGCCATCGGGGGCATGGGCTCGTCGCCCTCGAACGGATCGCGCCACAGCGCCACGACCTGGCCCTCGCGCACGCGGTCGTTCGGAAACAAGCGCTTGCCGTCGGCGTTGTAAGCGCTCTGGCGCACGATGTGTTGCGCGCGCGTGCGGCTCGTGCGCTTGAGCTTGGCGCGCAGGAACACGTCGAGCCGCATGCCCGCGGACTCGGCCGGCACCGGAATCAGCCGCAAAATCGCGTCCTCCGGCACGCCGTCCGGCCGTTTGAGCTCGCGGGGCGGGGGCGGCTTGCTGATGGCCATGTCGACGAGCGAGCGCGGCGGCTCGCGCGACTAACGCGCGCCCGAGCGGCGGATTTCGGTGCCGACGCCCTGATCGGTGAAGATCTCGAGCAAGAGCGCGTGGCGCTGGCGGCCGTCGATGATGTGCACCTTATCGACGCCCAGGTTCACGGCCTCGAGCGCGCACTTCACCTTCGGGATCATGCCGCCCGTGATCACCTGCTCCGAGATCAGCCGTTCCGCGTCCTGGGCGTCGAGCGAGCGGATCAACTGACCGTCCTTGCCCTTCACGCCTTCCACGTCCGTCATCAGCACGAACTTGGCGGCTTGCAGGGCCGCTGCGATGTGCCCGGCGGCGATGTCGGCGTTGACGTTCAGCGCCTTGCCTTCGTCGTCGGTCGCGATCGGCGCGATCACCGGGATGAAGCCGCTCGCGATCAGCTGCCGCAGCAGCGTGGCCTCGACGTGCACGACCTCGCCCACGCGGCCCAGATCGACCAGGATCGAGTTGCCTTGCTCGTCGCGGGCAGCGACCTTGTCGTGGCGGCGCCCGCGCATGAAGCGGTCGTCTTTGCCCGACAGGCCGACGGCGCGGCCGCCGTGCTGGCAGATGTGCCCGACGATCTCCTGGTTGACACCGCCGCCGAGCACCATCTCGACCACGTCCATGGTGGCGTCGTCGGTGACGCGCAGCCCGCCGCTGAAGACGCTCTTGATCCCGACGCGCTCGAGCATCTTGTTGATCTGCGGTCCGCCGCCGTGGACCACCACCACGTTGATCCCGACGAAGCGCAGCAAGCACACGTTCTTGGCGAAGCTCTGCGCCATCTCGCCCTCGCCCATGGCGTGGCCGCCGTACTTGATGACGACCGTGCGCCCGTGAAAGCGCCGGATATAGGGCAGGGCTTCTTCGAGTACGGCCGCTTTTCGGATCAGGTCGTCCATGGTCGTTCGGGTTCTCGGGTATCGGGTATCAGGTGTCAGGCCGGAGCCGAAGCCGAAGCCAGAGGCCCGGAGCGGTGGCGCGGCGTATATCACGGGGCGTCGGGCATTGCCGCCGGGGTTTGGGGGCTCTGAAGCCCGCCCGCATCCCATGGATGACACCCACACCCCCCTGAGCTAGACCCGGGCCCGATATGGATATCCTGATGGTCACCGCGGAGCTCGGCCCGCAGGCTCGCGCCACCGTGGCTGGTGATTCGGTTGCGGCGCTGTCCAAGGCGCTGCGTCAGCTCGGGCACACGGTGAGCGTCGCGCTGCCCAGGTATCCGAGCCACGAGTCGTCGGGGCTGCTCCTGGCACGCAGGCTCAGCCCGCTGGTGATCGAGCCGTCGCTCGAGGTGACGGTGCTGGACGGGCAGCTTGCCTCGGGCGTGTCCCTGGTGCTGTTCGACGCGCCGGCCTTCGCCGAGCCGCGGCCGATCTTCGGCGCGCCGGGCAGCCGCGAGGCGGAGTCCGACGGGGCGCGCTCGGCGCTCTTGTGCCGTGCCGTCGAGGCGCTGGTGCGCGAACGGCGCGCGATCGGCAAGGCCCCCGACGTGATCCACCTCCACGATTGGTCCGCGGCCCCGCTCGCGGCTCTGTCGCGCGAGGAAGGCTCGCCGCCGTGCGTCTTCACGGTCCACGACGTCCGCCCCGAGCCGAGCTTCGACCCGAAGACGCTTGGCCTGCTCGGTCAGGCCGCCTACGACGAGCGCGCGCTCTCGAACGGCCGGCTCTCGCC
>JALYWZ010000847.1 GCA_030852505.1 Myxococcota bacterium
GCCCCGGGGCGCGCTCCGGCGCCGAGCCGAGCTCGGGGTTGTTCGGCCGCGGCCCGGTGGGGCGCGTCTTCTGATCCGAGGACTGGTCGGAGCCCGGCCCCGTCGGCGGCAGGCTGTACACGCTTGCCTTGGCCTCCGGCTGGAGCTCCGCCCAGGCGCGCCGCGCTTCCGCCGCGAAATCCCAGCGATCCCAGGGGCGCTTCGCGAGCAGCCGGTTCACGAACGCCTCGACTTCTCTCGGCGCCTCGATGGCGAGCTTCAGCGGGGGCGGCGGCTCGAAGGCGTGCACCCGGAGCAGCTCGCGCGACTCTCCGCTGAACGGCGGCCTACCCGAGAACAGCCGGTACAGGATGCAGCCGAGCGCATAGAGATCCGTCGCACCGCAGACGTGGTGCATCTCGTGCTGGATCTGCTCGGGCGCCATGTAGCCGGGCGTGCCCGCGCCGGCGTGCGGGGCGAACTCCAGCGCCTTCGCCCCGTCGAGCCGCTCGTCGTGCCAGTCCTGACGCAGCCAGGCCAAACCGAAATCCAGCATGTGGATCATCGGCGGCACGGAGCTGCTCAGCGACTCGACGAGGATGTTGGAGGGCTTGAGGTCGCCGTGGATCACGCCGCGCGCGTGGGCATGAGCGAGCGCCGACAGGATCTGATCGGCGACCGTCCAGATCACCGGGAAGGTCAGCCGCGAGTGCGACAGATCGTGCAACGACGCGCCGCGCACGAGCTCCATCGCCAGGTACGGGGAGCCGTCGCGCAGCTGCCCGAAGTCCTTGGCGCGCACGATGTTGGGGTGGTCCAGAGCCGCGAGCGCGCGCGCCTCCTTGTAGAACCACATCAGGTACTCGTTCACGAGGTTGCCCTGAGGCGGAATGACTCGCTTCAAGGCGACGACCTGGCTCGTGGCCTGATCCCGGCAGCGATAGACGATGCCCATGCCGCCCTCGCCCAGGAGGCCGAGGACCTCGTAGCGACCGGCGATCACCTGCCCCGGCAGAACCGGAATGCCCGTCTGCCCCGTCGACGGAGCGCGCGCGTCTATACCCGCCGCCGAGGGAATGCTGGGCGGGGCGCTGTGCTCCTCCGGCTCGGACTGGAGCTCCGGAGGCGGCGGCGCATGCGCCGGTGGATGAAGTGACGCGGGGCGCGCCGGGCTCGTGGCAGGGTCGTCTTCCGCCAAGATCTCGTCGAGCTCGAGCTCCTCGGCGGCGTCAGAGCGCGCAGCGCTCCGTCGCTCGGTCGAGGTCTCGCCCCCAGCAGGGTGCCTGGGGTTTTTAGCTTCGCTGGCCTCGGCCATGCCCGCGCGCGAGTGTAGTCCCCTCGCCCGTGCCGTCGAGGTCCGCAGCGAACGGCGGTTCCAGCGCCTCTGCAACCTACAAACATGTGTAAAATCGAATATTTAGTCTACCCTGGCGCTGGGTTCCGCGCGCGGCTACCCTGTGCGCCCCATGGCGCCCCCCCTCCCTTTTCGTGATCCCTCCCTCGCTGAACGCGACCCCGAAATTGCTCGACTGATCCGCGAGGAAGAGCAGCGGGAGGCCGTGAAGCTCCGGCTCATCCCGAGCGAGAACTACGCCTCGAAGGCGGTCTGCGAGGCCACGGGCTCGATCCTCACCAACAAGTACTCCGAGGGGTACGCGGGCAAGCGCTACTACGAGGGGCAGCAGATCATCGATCAGGTGGAGGAGCTGGCGGTCTCGCGCATGAAGGCGCTGTTCGGCGCCGAGCACGTGAACGTCCAGCCTTATAGCGGTAGCCCCGCGAACCTCGCCGTGTACCTGGCGTTCTGTCAGGCGGGCGATCCGATCATGGGCCTCTCGCTGCCCTCGGGCGGCCACCTCACCCACGGCTGGAACGTCAGCATCACGGGCAAGTACTTCAAGAGCGTCGGCTACGGCGTGACGCGCGACACGCACCGCATCGATTTTGCCGAGGTCAGGAAGCTCGCGCTCGAGCACAAGCCGAAGATCTTGTGGTGCGGCACCAGCGCTTACCCGCGCGTGCTCGAGTTCGACAAGTTCCGCGAAATTGCCGACGAGGTCGGGGCCAAGCTGTGCGCGGATATCGCGCACATCGCGGGCCTGGTCGTGGGCGGCGTGCACCCCTCGCCGTTCCCGCTCGCCGACGTGGTCACGACCACGACGCACAAGACGCTGCGCGGCCCGCGCGGCGGCATGGTGATGTGCAAGGCGCAATACGCCAAGGACATCGACCGCGCGGTGTTCCCCGGGCTCCAGGGCGGGCCGCACAACCACACCACCGCAGCGATCGCGGTGGCCGCGAAGGAGGCGTCCGAGCCCGCGTTCAAGACCTACGCAGAGAACGTGGTCAACAACGCCAAGGCGCTCGCGGAGGGCCTGCTCTCGCACGGCTTCACGCTCGTCACGGGCGGCACGGACAACCACCTCGTGCTGATCGACCTCACCAACAAGAACATCCCGGGCAAGGTCGCGTCGAAGGCGCTCGATCGCGCCGGCATCGTCTGCAACTACAACGCAGTGCCGTTCGATCAGCGGAAGCCCTTCGACCCGTCGGGGATCCGCATCGGCACGCCGTCGATCACCTCGCGCGGCCTCGGCATCCCGGAAATGAAGCGGCTCGCCAACTGGATGGCCGAGGTCGTGAAGGCCCCCGACGACGAGGCGCTGCTCAGCCGCATCGCGGGCGAAGTGCGCGAGCTGTGCTCCGGCTTCCCGGCTCCCGGCCTGCCGGTGCAGTGATGGCCGACGCGGCGTCGAAGGACTTGCTGGCGCGGGCCGAGCGCCGCATGCCCGGCGGCGTGAACAGCCCGGTGCGCGCGTTCCGCGCCGTGGGCGGCACGCCGCGCTTCATTGCATCGGGCCGAGGCGCGACGATCATCGATGTCGACGATAACGAGTATGTCGACTACGTGATGTCATGGGGCGCACTCG
>JALYWZ010000022.1 GCA_030852505.1 Myxococcota bacterium
GTCCGACACTGATCGTGCTCTCGTTCGAGCATCGTCGAACAACCCGAAAGCACGCCCATCAGAGCGGCAGCGGCCAGCCCGACCTTGCGCACCGGACACCGCCTCGGAGCGCACGATTTAGGCTGAGCGTCGCGGTTGGCCATGATCACGGACGCCCTTCGCTCGCTGAGCGGAGTACTGGCGCTTCAAGAACTCGTACAGAAGGAGCTCGTGCGCACGCCCGGAGACCCCTAGCATGCGTGTCGCATGCAGGTGCGCGAACACCAAGGGGAGTTGCTCGTCGGCCGGTTCTCTCAGCACGCCTTGTTCGAGTCCGTGCTCGATTTGAGACCAGATTGGCCCGAGCCGTGCGCTCCGAACAGCAAGGATCCGACGTACTCTCTTCAAACGCTCGTCGGTTCCCGGCGACTCCCACAACCACCGCGAGAGCATTGGTGCGTACTGCCGATATCTGTCGCCAATGACCTTCCACGTTTCAACGTTCGCGCCTGCTTCGCGTCCGTATCGCTTGCTTGCGGCGCTGGCGAACGCAGCACGCGCCTCGAGGTCGGCTCCGCAATCAGAGAGCAAGCGGTCGATGCCCACCAGCGTGAGCACCCAGCGTAGCTGGTCGTCGTCTCCTGCGACCTCGAGCAAATCGAGCGATGCCTCGCTATCGGCAAAGAACAGTCGCTCCGCGAGCGCGACGCCCCGCGGGCCTCCATAGCGTTCTAGTTCTGGTTCGTAGGTGCCCAACTCGAACCGGAAAACGGTCCCCTGGTCGATCAAGGGGTCCAAAGTGCGCTGCAGCAGCGCCAGCACCGTGTTCCGGAGCTTGTCGGCCGAGCCATTGATTCGTACCCGGAGGTGCGGTTCTGGATCGGCAAAGGGAAGGAAGAACCACTGGGTCGCAGCTTGCTCGAGAGACGGCTGAATCACGCGCTTGCGGAGCTCGCGAAGGATTGCGCCATGACGCGACTTGCCCGCATAGATTCTGGCGTAGAGCCAGGTCGACCCGGGGCCGTACTGACGACAGGCGTCGCGTATGCTCGGCTCGGCGAGTTCGACAGGCGCCGGCTCGGCCGGCAATACACTTCGCCGTAGGAACGGCACAACGAATTGACCCGCATAGTGTCCTTCCGGCCCACGCAAAACGAGCTGATCCAGGCCGGGCAGCAGCTCGTGGAGCGAGACGTGCTCGTGCTTGCGAGCTTCGTGTAGCAACTCCTCCACGCTGAGCACGTTGTCGAGATCTACGATCAGCGTGCGGTCACCTTCGGACCGCGTGACCCAGCGAGGCAGTCCCCGCGCGGCACGGAGCTCCCGCGCCCGTTGCATGAGCTCCGCGGGTGGGGCTGAAAGCATTGCCGCCCAGTCATTTTTCGAAATTTGCCATCGCGCGAGGCTCAGCACGATATCTCCGCTAACGATGCGCGGCAGAAAGGCGGCCTCTTCGAGAGCTCCCCAGGACCAGCATGCGGACGGAAGCGCGTCCTGACGTTGGAGCGTCCCCAAGAATCGGTACACGGTGGGTAACGACGTTTGAGAGTAGTTGTGGGCATTCGCCACCCTGATCGCGAGCCGCTTCCGTAGTCGTTTCGAGTAGACGCAGACGCGGTCACCATCGACTCCCACCAGTAGATCGTCGATCCAGAGCCGCCGGTCTGGCGAAGCGCTCGACCTCCCGCCGCAAGGGATCTCGTGGCTGCGCAACGGCGGTCTCGTGACGACGTTGATCGATTCGTCGCTCGGGCCGTACACGACGTCCACGAGGATCACATCTCGAGCTAGTTGTTGTTCAATCTCGGCGTGGCGAGCAACCGCCCTGTGCATTTCCGGATCGGCCTCGCAGAACCTACCGAGCAGCGCGACCGCAGAGGGTGACGTGACCTCCGGAGTCACGACCAGCAACCGTCCGTCGTCGCACCGAGCTAGTCGCGCCATGACAGCGAACGACTCCGTCAGCGGCGGAAATTCGCGCCGGGGAAAGAGCTCGAGCGCCTCCGAATCCAGCTCCACTACGCGACTCGCGGTGGTGAGGGCCCTTTCCAGAAGTCGAATGCGTGCGCGGTCCACCGTGCTGTGCCCCTTGGCACCTCCCCGAGAGCTCTCGAAAGGGATATCGGCAAGCAGCCGGTCGCTGACGTGTGCTTCCGTGCCACCAAAGCCAACGCCGACGTCACCGTCGAGCGCTTCGGCGAGTGGGACGAGCCGCCTGCCGTAGCGAGCACTGAAGCGCTCGCGAAAAATCGCGAGCTCCCGATCCTGGGACGGCGTCGCCGTTCGTTGAATCAACTCCGCTGCCTGGAGAAATCGATCGGTCAAGCCCCGACTCATCGCGAGTAGCGGTGCGGGTTTGACGAGCTCGGCTTGCAGCGGCTGCGTGGTGGAAAGGCCCGGTTCCACCGCCACCAGGCGCTCGCGTAGTCGCTGGTAGCACTCACCGTGCCCGCCGACACTGGCTTCCGTGCTCGCGAGCGTCGCGCGTACGTCCTCGAGCAACACACGCACCGAGTCGAGCTCCGGAAGAGCCTGCAATTGCGCGATCGACCAGCCGCAACTATCCGTGCCGGTGATGGGGGGAAGCCAGGCAGGTACGAGGATCCCTTCGCGTACGAGGCTCTTGCAGAAATCCTTCAGCACCAAGGCCTCGACGCTCGGCGCTTGCATCGTACGCGTAACCTCGGACAGTGAGTTCCCCTGGCGCGTCAGGTCCAGCACGAGGTCGAGCGCGGGAGTGCGGTCGACCTCGGAGACCGTGTTTGCGAATCGTGCTGGTCCTTGGTGTGTGCTCGTCGGTTTGTCGCGCGCGATTCGGTAGTTTCCGAGCACGGCCGAGAGACTCGAGCTCGGCTCGTGCGGAACGTAGTCCGCGAGGTCGGAGCGGGCCGCCAAAGCAGCCATGAGCCGCGTCAGATAAGCGATCGAAACTCGTGTGTGACTACGAAAGGAAGCCCGCGCGGGCATCTCGAAACAGTCGTCCTGAGCGACGCGCCCTACCGAGTTGCCGGCCAGAATTCCGAAAGGCGTCTCTCGGCCCGCAGCTCGCAGCAGGTATCGCAGCAGACAGCGTTGCAGTTTTGGCCCAAGTTCCGTCGGGCTCTGGATGCGATTGAGTGTGTCGTGAAGCTGCGGTGATGCGAAGAAAATGGCATCGCGAAGCGCAGTGTCCCGATAAATGTTCCATAGGGTGCGGGCCCCCCGAGTCCGCAGACCTTCGACGTCAACTCCGTTGGTCACTTCCTCCTCCGCGTCCGAGGGTTGAAGCCATTCGCGCAGTTGCTCGACAGGCAACAGTGGACTTCGAACGACGAAGAAATCCGCGGCTCGATACCATTCTCTCAGCGACGCGACCATTTTGCGGCTCTCTACTTGGGCGTGTAGTGGCCGCCCTCCTGTTCCAACTGAGCGCAGAGAGCGTCAGAGGGCGGCCGGGGGGATACTTCCAGGTACAACGCTGCTTTATCGTTTTCGAAATGGACGAAGCCTGCGACCAGATTTCTGGTGGTGGGTTGGCATCCCTTGGTCTCCGTCTGATGTCTGGTCGTCTGCCCCCTGATGTCGATGACCACGCGATTGTCGGTGATCTCGCGGAGCTTCAGTTCGAAGTCAGCTGGGTCGAGCGGCATGGATGGCTTGGGCGCTTCAATCATGGCCTCAACGTCCTCTCTTGGTGCGCCGCATTGGCGCGGCTATTTGCTCTTCTAACTAGCGATGTTTCGTCACGCGCACAAGTCGCTTGATGCGCGGATTGGGCTCAAAAGCATGGTCATTTTTGCGTGCTTCGGCGGAGTCGCGTATTTCGCTAGAGCAACACGGCCAGAAACCGGTGAGCGAGATATGTCTAGAAATTCCAGGTCGCGCGGGCGCCGCGCGGCGCTAGCGCGAAGTCGAAGCGATTCGAGCGAAGCTGGCTCTTCTGAGCTTCGCTGCCGGGTCGCGGCCGCTCGAGGGTGAAGTACAACGACACCGCGCCGCTCAAAAGCGCTGCGCCACCCAGGACGTCGGTGGTGAGAGCCCAGCGTGAAGCCCTCGAATCGAGTCGGTCGAGCTCCGCGCGGTCGGCGTCGATGCGGCCGAATTCGGCTTCATAGTCGCTCTGCGCGTCGAGGGCTTTAAGGCCGGTAAAGATCGCGCCGGCGGTCAGGACACCGGTGCTTGCCCAACCGACCCACAGCCAGGGCCTTGTTCTGGAGGCGTCAGCGGGAGGTCGGTGCTGTGGCGGCGAGAGCGAGAAGGCGACGAAGGCGGTTTGGCCTCCGGAAACCACGATTCGACGCCGGCTCGAGCGGCCGAGGCTGCGCGCGAGGACCTCGTGGGTGCCAGCGTTGAGGCGAACGGGCTGCGTGAGTGGTGCTACACCGAGCTTGCGACCGTCGATGCTGAGCTCGGCGCCGTGCACATCGACACGGATGGTGAGGGCCGCGACGTGGGACTCGAGATCGCGGAGCTGCGCCTCGATCTCGGCTCGGCGGGCGGGGGGAACCCAGTCGCCGCCGTCGCGTAGGCAGCGTTCGAAGTAGTCGTAGGCGCTCGCCGAATCCCCGAGCGCCATGCTGACGACGCCGAGGTTGTAGAGCAGGCGGTGACTCGGGACGAGCTGGTACGCGGTCAGGAATTCTTCGCGCGCGGCGCTGAAGTTGCGAGCGTCGTAGAAGCGAATCGCGCGGAGGCGGTGCTGTTCGGCGCCTTCTCTGCGGGGGTCGATCGGGGACGGGGCGGGAGGCGGCAGCTCGGGTGCCGCGTTGGGCTGGGGTTCCGCGCTCGGTTCGGGCGCCTCTGGCAACGGCGGAAGCTCCGAGGCGGTTTGTGCGCGGGCCAGCGGAGCGAGCAGCCACGCCGCGAGCAGAATCGGAGCGCTGAAGCGAGCGGTCACAGGGGGTCTCTGTCGATCTCGAGCGCAGGGCGCTCGCTGACGGGGCTTGCGGGGGGCTCGGCGAGCTTCGGAGAGGGCTCGGCGTCGGCGAGTGGTGGCGCCTCCGATGCGACGGCTGCGGGTTCGGGGGGCGACGCGGATGCGAGCCGCTTCGGATGGGCGCGCACGGCGGAGGCGGGCGCTTGCAGGGCGACGAGGTTCATCTCGATGCTCGCGGAGGCCGCGGGCGTGGAGCCCGTGCTGATGCCCGCGTTGGTGCCAGCGCTGGGAAGCGGCGCGGGGCGAATGGTTTCGGACTCTGCCTGTTGCGCTGACACCTCGACACGGTCGTTCGGTCGCTCGGGCTCGCGAGCAGCGCGCTCTCGGCGCCCCGCGAGCGCCACCGCTCCGAGCAGTAGAATCGCGGGCGCAGCGAGCAGCCAGCGTGGAGCGCGTCGCGCCGAGGCGGGAGGAGGCGCGGCGATCTCAGTCGTGGCCGATTCTTCGGCGGAGACCGGCGCCGGCGGATCACTCAAGGTCGCGCCGGGGAAGCGGACGTCCTCGAGAGTGCCGGGACGCGGGCGTCGTGAAACGGGCAGCGCGACTGCGGCCTCGGCGCAGACGCTTTCGAATGATTCTGCGAGCTCGGCCGCCGTCTGCCAACCGCGGTCGTCAGGCTCCTTGGCGAGGGCGCGCTCGAACCACGCATCGAAGATCGCCGGCAGCTCGGGGTTGAAGCTCGAAGGCGGCGGGGCGCTCCGCGTGCTCACCGCGACGATCAATTCTCCCGGCGCCGAGTGCGCGAATGGCGGACGCTCCGCCAGGCAGCGGTACGCAACGACAGCTAGCGAATACAGATCCGACCGATGATCGAGCGGCCGCCCCATGGCCTGCTCCGGGCTCATGTACGTGGGCGTGCCGAGCAGTTGCCCGGTGTCCGTCTGATGACTCGCGGCGCCGGGGCCGACCGCTTTGGCGATGCCGAAATCCAGGATCTTCACGACGAAGCCCTCGTCGTCGGAGACGACGAACAGGTTCTCGGGTTTCAGGTCGCGGTGAACGATGCCGACGGCGTGCGCTTTCGAGAGACCGCGCGCGACCTGCGTCACGAGCGAGCTCGTCTCTCGCAACGAACAACGACCTTCCCGGGCCAGGCGCCGGCCGAGATCCTCTCCGTGTAGGAGCTCCATGGCGATGAACGCGAAGCCCTCGTCCGTGAAACCGGAGTCGAGCACGCCGACCACGTTCGTGCTGCGGATCCGCGCTACGGAGCTGGCCTCGCGCGCGAACCGAGAGCGGATGTCTTGGCGCTGCGAGAGCTCCGCATTCAGAAATTTGATGGCGATTTCCGTATCGAGGGACAGGTGGCGAGCTCGCCAGACCGTTCCCATCCCGCCGCGGCCCAGCAGACTTTCCAGTCGGAACCGCTGACTGATGACTCGACCCGGGAACAGGGAATCGCCCACGGCGTCATTCAGCACCACCTCGACCCCACCGGATAGCGTAATCTTTTCAGCCGTACGCATTCGGATGTTCAGTACGGATGGGGCTATGGCGCCTATGCCGGTTCGGTGCGAACGCGCTGGACACCGATGCGCAGGCGCTTGGTGTCGTCGCGCTCGACGATGTTCGCAGCTCCGTGGACGCCGGCTTCCTCGAACAGCTTGCGCAGTCGATGGACGTCCACGTTGATCTTCTCCGGGCTGCAAGCGCGGAGCGCGGCGAGCTCGGAGGTGGCGATCCAGCCGTCCGTCGCGCGGGCGGGGCCCTGGCGGAGCCTCGCCAAGAACCACAGAGTCTGCAGGCAGGCGCGGGACGGTAACCGCACCTGGTTCGGGCCCTGAACCAGGTGGACGAGCAGGTTTTCGTGGCTGGCGTCGAAGCGGAGCTCGAGCTTTTCGAGCTCGAGCTGGTACCCCATCGTGAAGGCCGCCGCGTCCGGATCGTCCGGGAGCAGCAACCGCCAGTAGCCGCTCGGCAGGCTCACGATGTCCCCGCAATCCGGAGAGCTGCGTGCGCCGCTCCCGTCGTCCACGTGCCACCCGCCGTCGCCGAAGTAGACGCTGGCCTCGGGTGCAGATTCGTCCGGCAGGACCAGCACCGAGCCCTGACCCCACACGGTGTGTTGCGGTCCGAGCAGCACGGCACACGGGGCGGGTGCGGTGGTGTCCGCGACCTGCCATTCGTCGCCCTCGCCTCCGAATTGAACGATGCTTCCGGCAGACAGCACGACTCGTTCGCGCGGCGCGAGCAACCGGCCGTCCACGTTGGTGCCGTTGCTGCTGCCGAGATCCCGCACGTACCAGTGGTTCGAATACCAACCGATCGACGCGTGCTCGTTGGATGCGCGGCGGCTCTCGAGCACGATGTCGGAGAGGCTGGAACGACCGACGAGGCATCGACACGGCACGATCACGCTGCGCTTGGAGTTTCGGAGTATGGCCACGTTGTCTCGCGGATCTCCCGGGTATTGCCTAGGCCGCTTTCCCGGCCAGCGCAGTGCGCGCCGTTTCCACGAGCTTTCGCGCATTCGCGCTCGAGGTTTCGAGCAGCTCGCCTATTCTCGGATACTCCACTCCGCGGCTTCGGAGCAAGAGCGCCGCTCGCTGCTTTTCCTTCAATCGCTTCAGCTCTCGCAGGGCGACCTGCAGACGTTCGCGCAGGCAAGCCTGGGCTTCGGTGTCGCTAGCCGGAGCCAGCATTTCCTGCAAGGTATCCCAGGCCTCGTCCCCATGATCGAAGCGCCAGAGCCGCGCACGGCGCAGCCGATCGCGACCAAGGTTGTTGATTACCGTGATCCAGAACGAAGCGGGGCTGTCGAGGCTGCCGTCGCCGCGTCGAATCGCCTCGACCACGCGGAGGCAGGCGTCGCCGAGCAGGTCCTCCGCCTCGCAGAGGTCGCCGCGTGTCCAGCGCAGGCAGCGGCGGAGCAGCTCGGTACGCTGAAAGGGGCAGGGCTGGATCGACGGAGACGTCATGTCCCACGAGTATCGCCAAGCACCTCGGTCCTCCATTTCAATCGTATTTCAGAGGGTTTGGAGAACCGGGTGCTTTCCCGGGGTTTGGCTGCGTACGGACGATTCCTTTCTCACAGCGAGACGGCTCGCGCGTCCTTCGGGACATGTTCACGGAAGCATCGAGTTACGCATCGACTCTCTGGCCCGAGTTGCTCGCGGGCGAGGCCACCATCGTGGACGCCGGAGTCACGGAGACATCGCACTACTTTCACATCGCTCGTCGGGCTCGCGGACGCAGTCTCGACAAGCTCACCCGTCGCCGTGTCGAACGCCTCGAGCGCGTGTTGCTCGGTCAGTCGCAGAAGGTCGTGGCGGACGAGACGAGCTGCTCGATCTCGACGGTCGCGAGCGACGTGGGCGGGTGCCTGCGCGCGCTCGGGCTAGAGCGCAAATGCAGCAACGTGCCCGCGCTGCTGGTGTTGATGCTGCACGTCCTACACGGAAAGGCCGGGCGCTGCGAAGTGCGCCTGCAGTCGCAGCAACGCGAAGACGGCGAGCTGCGCGTGCTCGAGAGCCCGCGTCCGGAGCTCGCGCTCTCCGATCGGTTGAGCGAGGGTGAGCTCGAGGTGACCGCCGCGCTCGTCGAAGGCAAGAGCTACCGCGACATCGCGCGCCAGCGTCACACGTCGCCGCGCACCGTCGCCAACCAGATCGGCAGCGTCTATCGAAAGCTAGGCGTCTCGGGGCGTCTCGGGCTGCTTTGCTACCTCGCGTCCGCGAGCTAGGCGGTCAGCCGGGCAGCGTGGTCAGCCAACCGGCGAGGACCGCGGAAGCCGCCTCGAGCGCCTTCAGCTCCGTCCCCTCGTTTCGCGAGTGAGCGGAGCGCGCCGCGCCGGGGCCGAAGTTGGCGGCGGCCACGCCCTGCGCGGTGAAGCGGCTGACCTCGCTCCAGGGCTGGTGCGCGCCGATGTTCAGCGAACCCGACCCCTGCAACGCGCGCAGCAGCGGATGCTCGCGCTTGGGCAGCGCGGCGGCCGACAACGACTCGAAGCGCACCGCGCCGAGCCGGTCCATCAGCGCGATCAGCTTCTCCTGGGAGTCATGGAGGGAAGTGCTCGGACCGAAGCTGTGGTGCACGTACACCTCGAGCTCGTTCGGAACCACGCTCTGCAACGGCTTGCCGCCCTGCGCGGCCGTCGCTTGCAAGACCTCGAACCAGGTGAGCCCGTCGACCAGATCCGCGATCGGCTCGGCAGCCGCGAGCTTTTCGGCGACGCGCGCGAACTTGTGGATCGCGTTGACGCCTGCGCCGGGAAACGCGCTGTGCGCCGAACGCCCGGCAAAGGCCAGCAGCGCGTGCGTGCTCCCGCCGCAGCCGAGCTCGAGACGGTTGTCGGTCGGCTTCAGAACCAGCGCGAAGTCCGCGCGCATCAACTCCGGCTCTCGGTGCACCACGGAGCGCAGCTCGCTGCCCTCGGAGCCGGCCTCCCCGCGCGCGTGCAACACCAGCGTGACGTCGGCGCGCAGCGGCAGCCGGCGCTCGCAAAGATCCATCGCCACGCACAGCCCGCTCTTCGGATCGGCGCTGCCGGATCCCAGGATCCACCCGCTCTCTTCCCGCGGTTGATAGGGCTGTCCCGCCTCGGCGGCGTCCAGCTGCGCCACGAGCAACACCTTCGGCCCCCGACCGCGCGTTACCGGAACCACCAGCGAGTTGCCGTAGCGACGCACGGGCTCGGCCAAACGCATGGCCGTGAACGAGGCTTGCAGCTCGTCTGCGAGCCGCCGTTCCGTCCCGGTCGTCGAAGGGATGCCACAAAGCCACAACAGCCGTTCCTGGAGCTGCACGCCGCGCCTCGTCCCCCATTCAAGCACGACCTGCACCGGCGCGCCGCTCAGTAATCAGGCAGTGAAATGCGGTCCAGGAGCGCTCCGCGCATCGCGAGCTTCGCGACGGGTCGAAACGCCATTGCCTTGGTGAGCTGATTTCTCAGGAAAACACCGAGCGCCGAGCGCGGCGCGAACGATGCGGCGAAGCGCTCGGCCCCGCGCTGCTTCGAAGCCATGAAGCTGCGCAGTCGGCTCTCGTAGTTGGCGAGACCGCTCTGCACGCTCGGCGCACGGGCGAGCTCTCCGGCCAACACGTACGCACCGATGATGGCGAGCGCGGAGCCCTGACCCGCGAGCAACGACGGTGCGTAGGCGGCGTCCCCGACCAGAACCACGCGACCCGTGGACCACCTGCCCAAGTGGACCTGGCTCACCTGGTCGAAGTACAGCGCCTCGGTTCGATCGAGCGCCGCCAGGATCTCTTCGCACTCCCAGCCGGCGCCGGCGAAGCGCTGCCGAAGGTAAGCCTTTTGCGCTGGCAGATCGTGCGGCTCGATCGGGGGCGGCGTCGCTTCGGCGGTGACGATCAAGAACATCGTCTGGTCATCGCGCAGGCTGAAGCGGGCGATCTGACGGCCGGGCACCGAGTAGCTCACGTAGACCCGCTCGTCGCGGTGTGGGTACCCGGACACTTCGAAGGCGGCCACCAGGTAGCCGAGATATTTTTTATTGAGGTCCTCCGCGCCGAACGCCAACTTTCGGACGTTCGAATGCAACCCGTCGGCGCCGACGACGAGCTCGAACTGGCGCGGTAAACCGTGCGCGAAGTGCACGAGCACTTGCTGATTCGGATCGCTCGGGGCGTCGATGCCGGTGATGGAGTTCGAAAACGAGCACTCGCAGCGGGGCTCGATCGCGCGGTACAGAATGGCACTCAGATCGGATCGCGACAGGCTCGTGTAGCGGCCGCCCGCGAGCGCCTTGAAGATGCTGCCGTCGATTCCACCCGCGCGGCGTCCCCGCCCGTCGACCAGCCGCAGCTCCCGCACGTCGTATCCCGCCGCGAGCACTTGGGGTAGCAGCCCCATGCGCTCGACGAGATCGTACCCGGAGCCCCAGAAGTCGATGATGTAACCTTGCCTGCGCAAGCCCGGCGCTTGCTCGACGAGCGTGACCGCGTAGCCGTGCTGGAGCAGCCAGTACGCGGCCGCTGGTCCTGCGATCCCGACGCCCGAAATCAACGCCGTTTTTCTGCTCATGTTTCGCCTTCGCTCAGATAGTTTGAGCTAAAACTATACGCCCGAGAATCGTCCGGCGCGCTGCCTGGGTTTCCCCAATCCGCAGCGCCCGGTCAGACCAGTCTCACAAGGCGGCGGGGGCGGCAGAAGCAGCGGGCGCAGCGGGTGCGGCGGGCGGGACACAGTCGCCGCGGACGAAGCGAACGCTCCAGGACTCGCCGACCTGCTCGTGCACGCGCGGATGTGTCGAAAAAGCCTGCTTCAAGGCCGCTGCGAGCTCGGTTTCGGTGGCCGGGGCTTGGCGAGCGGCAACTGGGTTTTCGGGGCGCACCACGCACACGCTCAGCCCCGGAACCTCGCGCGTATCGCGCAGCCCGGCGCTGACGTTCGCAATGAACGCGAGGTCGCCGTCCTTCCGCGTCAACTCCGCCGCCGGCACCGCGACGTCGAGCAGCCGCAGCTTGCGCTCGAGCACCGGCTCGACTGCGCGTTGAACGGCCTCCGTGCCATCGGCGCTGAGCGGTGTTCCGAGGTGCACGATACGGAGCGAGACGACCTCGTCGCTCATCGTCCCGACATCGATCGCGGAGGGCTCGCCCGCGGACGCGCTCGGCCACGAGGCTTCGATGGCGCGGCGGATCCGGCTGCGCACCTCGTCGAGCTCCGCGCTCGGCGAGGGCGCGGCTTGCACGGCGGTGGCAGCGACCTTCGGCGTCAGCAAGGAGGATTCGATACCCGCGATCGCGTGCGCATCCGGCACGGCCAAAATTTCGAGATGCGGTGCGACGCCGGCGGCGGCGCGGATCTTCTTGTCCATCCGCTCGCGCAGGCCCTCGGCGTCGCGAGTCTTCCCCACGACGACCAACACGATCTCGACCTCGTGGCGTTCGACGCGAGCGCGGCTCTGGACCACGCGCGCCGTCTCCTCCTCGATCGCGAGCCGGATCGCGGCTCGAACCCGGACCTCCCACGCGACCTCGTCCAGCGCGCGCCGGAGCGGCAGGTAAACCGCCGCGAGCAGCGCGAACGGCATCAAGAAGCGCAACGCGGAGCCCCAACGCGACTCGAACACGCGAGACAGCCGGCGCGCGAGGTTTCGGGCGATCGGCGCGCTCTGGCCGCCGCGCTCGAGCTCGTGGTGTTCGAGCGCGACCACGTCGACCCGGTTGAAGCCGGCGGCCACGAAGGCAACCGTCCCCACCACGACGATCGCCACCAGGTTGGTCAAAAACAGCAGCGCGGCACCGCCGCCGAGCGCCCAGGAGGAGATGCCGAATCCGTAGCCGCTGGCACACAGCGGTGGCACGAGTGAAATACTGATCGACGTCCCCGCTGCGGTGGTCGCGACATCGGTGCCGGCCCCCGCTCGCAGCGAGGCATACACACCGATCACCGCGCAGAACCCGGCTGTGATCAGATCCAGCAGCGTTGGCGAGGTGCGCGCCGCGATCTCCGAGTTGAGCTCATGGAACGGCAACATCAGCGTGATCGCGGCCGCGCCGGCCACCGCGACGGCGACGCTCAGCACGATGCGCCCGCCGGTGCGAAGCACGAGAAACGGGGAGCCCGCGGCGAGGCCCATCGCGAGGCCGACGATCGGTCCCATCAAAGGCGCGACGAGCATGGCGCCTATGACCACAGCCGAGCTGCCGACGACGAGCCCGAGCGTGGCGATGCCGACCGAGACCACGAGCTGCAGCCAGTAAGCCGTTGCCTCGTTGGCGTCTCGGTGCAGCATGTTCGCGACCACGACCGAGCGGCCCTCGACGTCGTGCCCGAGCACGCGCAGGAGCGCGTCCTGAAGGCGCCGAATGCGCGAAACGGTTCGCAGTGCGGGGCTCACGTCTCCGTCGACCGCTCCGCGTCGTCGGCGCAGGTGGCAGCGCCCTCGACGACCTCTTGCTTCAGAAACAGCAGGCCGAGCGTGAGGCCAAAAATTGCGGCGACGCCGCTGGCTATCAGCACGCCGAGCTTGGCTGCCGCGAGCAACTCCGCGTCAGCAAAGGCGAGCTGCGCGATGAACAGGGCCATCGTGAAGCCCACGCCCGCGACGGTTCCGAGCACCACCAAATGCCGCACGCCGAGCCCCTTCGGTAGCGCGCTCAGTCGCAGGCGCAGCGTGAGCCAGCTGAAGAGCAGAATGCCCATCGGCTTGCCGATGACCAGACCGGCGCCTACGGCCAGGAGCACGGTCCACGTCGCCCCGCCGAGCGCGCCGGGCGACACCGTGACGCCCGCGTTCGCCAACGCGAAAATCGGCATGATGCCGAACGCGACCCACGGATGGAGCGCGTGGATGATGCCCTCCGCCGGAGACACGGCTTCGCGGCGTGCGGCGTCCACGTGGACCAGGGTCTGCGAGAGCTCGTGCGGCGATAACTGCTTCTGGTTCTCGGCGCTCGCCAGGTGATCGAGCTCCTTCTGTACGCCTGCTCGAAACCCACTCGGACCGAGCCAGACGCGCACCGGCGTCATCAAGCCCACGATCACGCCGGCGATCGTCGGATGGACCCCGGCCGCGTAAACCCCGGCCCAGGCGACGAAGGCCGGTGCGATGTACCAGAGCTTGGTGCGAACCCCGAAGCGCTGCATCACGATCACCCCGGCCAACCCGCAAGCGCCCAGGATCAGCCCGGATGCGGCGACCCCGCCGGAATAGAACAGGGCGATCACCACGATCGCTCCGAGATCGTCGATCACGGCCAGCGCGAGCAGCAGCACGCGCAACGCTGGGGGCACGCGCTTTCCGAGCAGGGTCAGGATGCCGACGGCGAACGCGATGTCCGTCGCCATCGGCACGCCCCACCCCGAGTGCGTCTCGGGTGCTCCCGCCAGCAGCAAATAGATCGTCGCGGGCGCGACCATGCCCCCGAGCGCTGCGGCTGCCGGCAACGCTGCGCGCCTCCACTCCGAGAGCTCCCCCTCGTGGATCTCGCGCCGGATCTCGACGCCGACCACGAAGAAGAAAATCACCATCAGGCCGTCGTTGACGACCCACTCGAGGGAACGCTCGAAGACGAACGGGCCGACGCGCACCCCCACCGTCGCGTGCCAGAACGCGAAGTAGGACTCCGCCCACGGCGAATTGGCCAGAGCGAGCGCGGCGGCAGCAGCAATCAGGAGCAGGATCCCGCTGGCCGCCTCGATCCGAAGAAAGCGCTCGAGCGGCTTGCCGGCGAACCGCGCGAAGCGCACGAGCGGCTCCCACGCTTCGGGAGGGGGCGACGCAAGCGGGCTCGAGGGGGTGGGTGCAGACGACATGAGTTTCACTCGACCGGGCAGTTTCCGGCGGGATAGCGGCCCGACTATCCGTTGTCCTGCGGCGTGGTCGGCCGCACCCTTGATTGCGTCGAAATCTCGGGAACTTTCGCACGCTTCTAGCGCGTGGTCGACTCCCCCGTCAGCGAAATGCTGCAATCATCCGGGTGCGGATGGGTTCTCCGAGCTCCAGCGTTGTCTCCGCCATGGTGCGGTTCGGAAGTGGTTGCGTCGCGGCAGCGGCGCTGTTCTCGACCCTGTCGGCGAGCGCGGAGATCCCGCGCGCACGGGCGGCGATTGCGGCGCTGCCCAAGCGCGGCGCAACGCCCGCTGCGTTCGTCTTGAAGGGCTGGTCGGTCGAGGTCAAGGTCGAAGGCGACCTCGATACGGACAAGAAGCCGGATACCGTATTGGTGTTGCTCGAGGACCAGCCCGAGGACGACCGCGAACGCGCCGTCCTGGTCTTGCTCCAGCGCGATGCGGGGTACGTGCTCGGTGGTTCGAACGTCGGGCTCGTTGCGTGTTGGATGTGCTCGGGCGCGAAGGGCGGCGAGGGCACGCCGTCGATCGAGATTCAAAAGGGCGTGTTGCTCGTGGACCAGATGTCGGGATCGCGCCAGTTCACGACCTCGTTGGACCGCTTTCGGTGGAACCGCTCGCGCCGCCTCTTCGAGTGGATCGGCCAAGACCTGCGGAGCGCCGACGCGATCACGGGCGAGAGCACGGAGACGAGCTGCAATTTCCTGACGCGCGAGTGCATCGAGACCGTGAGCCCGCCACAGGTCGACGAAGAAGGTCACGAGCTCGTGGTCGAGGACACCAAGCGTCACTGGAAGTTGCTGCCGAAGAAACCGCTGCTCTCGCTCGAACGAGCCCAGCAGTAGCGACGTCGGCGCTTCTGCTGACTTGTGTGTCGGGCGACCTCTAGCAGCACACAAGCACCTATCGATTCTCGTTTTTAGACCCCGAGTTCCTCGCGCGGAGCCGAGACTTGCGTATCTTTATCGTTTGCCATGCGGAACGCGCGCACCCCCCACGTCTGCACCGGGCTCATCGCTGTGGCTCTCTTCGCGGGGGCGCCCGGTTTGTGGGTGAGCGGCTGCGCAGAAGCCGAGCTGTCCTACGCGGAGGACCCGGGCGGACGCGGCGGAAACGGCGGCGCGCTGTCGAGCGGCGGATCCTCGACGGGCGGACGAAGCTCCAGCAGCGGCGGTCGTGCAACCGGTGGCACACCGAGTACCGGTGGCAGCACGACCGGCGGCGTCAGCCCCACCGGAGGCAGAGCTCCGACG
>JALYWZ010000848.1 GCA_030852505.1 Myxococcota bacterium
GAGCTCGAGCGAGCGCGCGATGACATCCGCGCAGCGCTCGCTACCGTCGAGCCACCGGCAGCGAGTGGCGGAACGACCCTCGTGGGTGTTGCCGGAACCGTGACGACGCTGGCCGCGATCGAGCTCGGTCTCGACGTGTACGATCCCGCGCGCGTGCACGGCGCGCGTTTGGGGCGCGCGAGCGTCTATGCGCTCGCCGAGAAGCTGGCGAAGCTGAGCCTCACCGAGCGCCAGGCTCTGGCCGGGCTCGAGCCCAAGCGTGCCGACGTGATCGTGGTGGGCGCTGCGATCGTGCGCGAAGTGCTCGAGTGGTCGGGCAGCTCCGAGCTGGTCGTATCGGATCGCGGCGTGCGCTGGGGCCTGGCAGAGCGCCTCGCCTGAGCCTCGGCCTGACGAATTGGCCCGCCTGCGTGTTCAGGTACGGCCCTCGCCACTATTGCGAAACGCAGGGGAAAACAGCGCGCTCGGCGCGTGTCGCGAGCTCGCGGGGACGAAATCGGCAATCGGCCTGGCCGGATGTGGGTTTCATGCTACATTTTTGCCCGCGCCCTGAAACCGGTTTCGGATTTTTCCGGTCAAACAAGCCGTTTCAGTGCCAAACCACGCGAGGGCGCAGGGTCTGAGGCTGCGGACAGAAGTGACTCATCAAGGTCATCTGAAGTTGACAGAGCAGAATCCGCAGACTAGAGTACCGCGCCTGGCGCCCCCTGACTTCAGGTTGGGAGTGTGGCCGCGAGCCCGGCAGAAACGAGCGCGACATGCGCACGAAGCGGGCTCCGTGAGAGACGGAATGAATTCCAAGTCCCGTTCGTTCATGCCGGGCCCGAAGCAGCCGTCGCGAGGCATCGGCGGGACTTAGGTCGAGTTTGGTCTGAAGGTCCGGTGGGAACCACACGCCCGCATGTTCCGGGTGTGCCCGCAGGTACCGCGCAATAAGGAGCAGTCATGGAAGCGAGCCAGGAAATCGAGTTCAAGGTCGGCGACAAGGCGGTCTATCCCGCCCAGGGCGTCGCCGAGGTGATCAGCATCGACGAGAAAGACATCGCCGGCCAGCGCCAGCGTTTCTACGTGCTGCGGATCCTCGACACCGACCGCAAGATCATGGTTCCGGTATCGAATGCCAATGCTGTCGGCTTGCGGCAGGTCATCAGCGAGCAGGAGATCCGGGAGATCTTCGATATCCTGAAAGAGCGCACGATCGGCTTCGACACGCAGACCTGGAACCGCCGCTATCGCGGGTTCATGGACAAGATCAAGACGGGCTCGATCTACGACGTGGCCGAGGTGCTGCGCGATCTGTACCGCCTCAAGGCCAACAAGCAGCTGTCGTTCGGCGAGCGCCGCATGCTCGACACGGCGCGCGGCCTGATCGTGAAAGAAATCGCGATCGCCCGCACCCAGACCGAAGAAGACGTGAAGACCGAGATCGAAGCGATCTTCTTCTCGAACTGATCCACAGCGGCCCCTGCCGCCTACGAAGGCGCGCCCTGCCCACGAGCAGTGCGCGCCTTTCGTCATTTTTGCGGCCAAACGCAGCACAGACAAGGCCACGACGTGGCGGGCTAGTTGCCCGTGTCGGGTGCGACGCGTTTTTGGATCGGTGACAGAGGCGGGAGCTCGAGCACGACGCGCCAGTGGCCATCTTCGCGGACGCAGCGGATGTCGTATTCGTGCGCTTCCGGGCCCTCCCCGCTGGCGGTGACGATTGCCCAGTCGCCGTCGATCCGCGAGCGGTAGCGCTTCGGCGGCGTCTTGAGCGCGAAGCGTGACGGGGCGAGCATCTCTTCGGGCGCGACCTCGCGACCGGCGACGGAGCGAGCGCGGCGCGCCCGCTCGGCGAGGTTTCGACGCGCCTCGACCCACAACAGCTCGTAGGCCGCGCGCGAGGCCTTCGGATCTCCGTGCACGCGCTGCATGCGCGTGATGAACTCCTCGACGACGCGCTCCGGCGTCTCGTCGATCGGGTCACCCTCGCAACCGGGGAGCGCGGGCAGCACGCCGAGCGCCAGACAAAACCACAGCGCGCGCCGCAATCCGGGCCGCGAAGGGCGCGATCGGTGCGGCGGGCGGGCGTGCATCACCGCGAGTCATGCCCCGAGAACGCCCGTCCGGGGACCCCAAAACGACCCGGGTGCTCGGTTCTTGGCAGTTCCGATCGCGCCTCGATACGATTTTTTCAGAGAACCCATGGCTCGAATCGGTCCCGGTCCCGCCCCTGCTCGAAAGCACAGTCCTCGGCTCGTCGAAAGCGGCCGGGCGGCGGTCACACCGGCCAACCCGCGGGGTGGGATCCGGCTCGAGTGGGCCGGCAAGCCCGCGCCGCGTCCCGCTGCCGCGTCCCAGGCAAATCTCGAGATCGTGCGCCGCGGGAGCTCGAGCTACCGGCTGATCGAGGGCGATAATCTGGCGGCGCTCACGGCGCTCGCCGAACGCTCCGAGCGGGCCACGTTGGTGTACCTCGATCCGCCGTTCTTCACCGGGCGGGAGCACGAGCACGTGGAGCGCGAGCGCACGGCGACGGGTGTGCGGCGCACGCTGACCAAGGCCTTCGACGACCGCTGGAGCAGCCTCGAAGAGTACCTGGGCGCGCTCTACGAGCGCCTGCGCGCCGCGCGGGAGCTGCTTTCCGACGAGGGCTGCCTGGTGCTCCACGTCGACCCCAAGACCAGCCACTACGCGAAGATCGTGTGCGACGAGCTGTTCGGTACCCGAGCCTTCGCCAGTGAGATCATCTGGCGCTACCGGCGCTGGCCGGCGAAGACGCGCAATTTCCAGCGCGTGCACGACGTGCTGCTCCGCTACGTGAAGAACCCGGACGCGTCGCCACGCTTCTGCCAGCTCTACGAGCCGCTCGCCGCCTCGACGCTCGCGACCTGGGGCGAGAGCCGGCAGCGCGCCGTCGTGGAC
>JALYWZ010000849.1 GCA_030852505.1 Myxococcota bacterium
GGATCGGTGCACATCCGCGGCGGCGAGTTCAGCGCGTTCGAGCAGACCAGCGCGAGCAGCGTCTGAGGTGCGGCGGTGTTGATGTTCACGCCCTCGGCCGCACCCCACACCGTCATCGTGCGCTTCTCGGGTTTGTCCGGATCCGGATCGATGAAGGTGGCCCAGAAGTCGTCGCTGAAGCCGCGCACGCGGCGCAGCTCCTGGAAGCTGTCGAACGGCGCGTTCTTGCGCGTGTACGGCACCTTCAAGAGCTCGTAGTACGAGTCCTCGGCCGGCATTTGCTGGGCCGTGGTCGAGGTCGGATCGCAGAGCTGGGTTTCTTGATCCGGGTCCGTCCAATCGATCAGCGCCGAGCAGATCGTCTGGCGGTCGGAGTAGTTGCCGTCGGCGTCCTTGCGCTCGAACAGCGGGTCGTATTGGGGGCCGAGCATCAGCGACGAGAGCTGCGCGACGAGCCGGACCTTCGAGAACTCGCTGGCGCGTACGTTGGCGTTGATCTTCGAGTCCTCGTCCACGACCTTGAGCTCGAAGTACGCGCCGGTCAGCCCCAGGTTCTTGCCCTGACTCACGTCGAGCCCCGAGAACTGAGCGAAGGCCTGCGCGCCGTTCTCGTCGCTGAACACGCCGAGCACCCGATCGGCGAAATCCCAGACCGGGATCTGCGGCGCCTGACCCTTGAACATCATCATCATGATCGGGCCCACGGCCTTGCGGATCGTGGGCTCGGCGGCGAGCAGCAGCCGCCCGAGGTTCGCCCCGCTCTTGGCGGCGTATTCCGCGACCACGGCGTCGCGCGCCTGGAGCGCCCCGGCGAGCTCCGCCGAGCTCTCGTCCTGGAGCTCGGTCAACATCACCGTGAGGATCGTCAGCGCGCCGAGCACCATCAAGAACGCCGCACCGCGCTCGCGCGCAGAGAGGCGCCTGCGTGCTCGACGCTCGCGACGATTTTCGGGTGAAAGACGCCGCCACATCACAACAACGCGAAGTTGAGCGGCTTCTGGATCGGCAGCCGAACCGTGGTCAAGAGGCGGATCTTGTTGCGTCCCGAATCGGAGCGACCCCGCTGACCCTCGTTCAGCACCAGCGTGATGCGGATCAAGAGCGGCAAGCGGCCGGGCTGGCCGGTGGTGGTGGTGCTGTCCCAGGTGTCGGTGAAGCGATCGGTCGTGGCATCCAGATATTCGAGATCGAACAGATCGATGTCGGTCGCGAGGATCTCGACCCGACCACCGCGACCGGGCTCGAGGTCGGGACGATCGCTCGAGCGACGAACCAGGTCGTACGTCCCGCCGTGCTCCGGATCCTGCGAGCCGAAATAGGAGATCTCGGCCTGGTCGGAGGTGTGCGAGTCGCGGTCGCGACGGATGTTGGCGAAGCTGTTGAAATCGACGCGATCCGCCGGGATCCCGCGGCTGCCGACGAACGCCGTCTTCTGCACGATCAGCGTCTGATTGTCCGGAACGTGCAGTGACAGATAGGCGCTCTGCAGCTCGCGTGACACGCGCTGCATGGCCAGCCGCCCTTCTCGATAGCGATCCTGCAAGCGCTCGAGCCCCTGCTTGCTGCGCTGCATGCTGGCGAACGCGCCGTAGATCAGGATCGAGATCATCGCCAGGATGCCGATCGCGATCAAGAGCTCGAACAGCGTGAAGCCGCGGCGGTTCATTGCTCCGGCACCTCCGGCAAACCCGCGTCGGTCTCGTCGAGACCTCCCATTTGCGGGTAGGCGACGAACTGCGTCACCGGCAGCTCGCGGTTCATCACGCCTTCGGTCCACTTCACGGTCACGGTCACGCGCCGGATGCTGGCTTCGAGCAGCGGCTTCAAATCCGGATAGACCATGCCCATCACCATCGGGCCCATGCCGTCGACCGCAGCGCCCTTGCCGAGCGTCTGGGCGATGTCCTGGAGCGAGCCGGCCCCCGTGGCCCCGGGCGCCGCCTGGGCTTCCTGGAGTTGCGCCAGCATCCCGAGCGGACCCATGTCGGCGCCGCTCGAGTCCTCGGCGCCGGCGTCTTCCGCCGCCATGCCGCGCGGCTCCGGCAGCGTCACCCGCTCGATCTTGGTCTCGCAGCGGTAGCCGTCGATCGTGTCGCCTTCGTCGTCGCAGCAGTCCCCTTCTTCGGTGTCGTCGAGGTACGGCAGCCCCTCCCGGATCAGCTTGCGCTCGGTCTCCTCCATCTGGCAGCGCACCAGGTTGGAAGCGACCGTCAACTTCTCGGCGCGCGTCGCGCTGGCGAACAACCCCGCCTGCGCCCCGAGGATCGCCGTCAGACCGAGGCCCAGGATCGCGATCGCGACCAGCACCTCGAGCAGCGTGAAACCGCGGGACGACGAGCGCATCATCATTCCTCGTCGCGCTCGCTGAGCCCTTCGACGTCTCTGTCCTCGCGCGGCAGATCGAGCTCGACCTTGCCCTTCTCGACCGACGCGCGGCCGGTCAGCGCGCGGATCACGACGGTCATGCCCTCGTCGCTGCCCCCGGCGCGCTTCAAATACACGGTGGCGTGCTCGGTGAGGCCGCCCGGCCAGAAGTAGAGGTAGGCGCGGCCGTGGGTGATCGGCTCTTCGTCGTGCTCGGTCTGGATCCGCGACAGGTCCACGCCGCTGCCGAACGGGCGGCCCTTGGTCGGGTCGTCCGGATCGCTGAGCACCGGGACCGGGGTGAACTGTTGGCGCGCGACGCGCGGCCCTTCCAGCACCTTCTCACTCTCCTCCCGCGCGGCCTTCTCGGCGTCGGTCGCGGCGTCCGCGCCGCCCGCGACATCGGTCCGGCTGCGGGCGAAGTGACTGCCCGCCGCCTCTTCCAGGAGCAGCCGCTTCTCGTCGATGTCGAAGACGAGCCGCGTCGGCCGGCCCGTGGTGTTGGCGCGGGCCGCCGCCAGCCGCACGCCGCTGATGATCAG
>JALYWZ010000204.1 GCA_030852505.1 Myxococcota bacterium
GCCCGGAGCACCGCCGGTTTCGCTCATGTCGCTCGGGCCCCGCCCGGTCTCTTCATCGTCTCCGCACGCCACGGCCATTAAAATCGTCGCACAACCAGCCAACAGAGATCGTTTCAACACGCAAGCCTCCAGAGTCCGCCCCTCGAGGACGGACACACGAACAATCGGAACGGGTCACTCGAACGCTCGGGGATCGCCCCGGCGACGTGCCTTCTGCCCGATTTTCATCGCGAGTTCCAGATGTCTCGAGCGCTTCCGCAGAGCGTCAAGTCACCTTCGCGTAGGTGTTTGCTTGGGGGCGCGGGTCCGGGCCGATTGGGCCGCGCGTTCTGGTCGTTCCGATCGGAGACGAGCTCGGGGCGCTCGTCACGGCCGCCGCGCGCGTCACCGAGAGACGACTGCGCGGCGGCTGCGACCGGAACCTGAGCCTACTTGTTGACGACGAACTGCTTCTCACCGCGCTCGAAGAAGCCGACGATCTGGCGGGCGGCGGCCAGGCCCGCGTTCACGTTCGCCTCCTCCGTCTGCGCGCCCATCTTGACGGGCGTGAAGTAGACCTTGTCCGCGTACTTTTCCTTGATCGTGGCCGCGGTAGCGTCGCTCGGCGCGATGTCCGACAGGTAGCGGAAGTCCTTGCGAGCCTCGAACTGCTCGAGCAGCTCGGCCTCGTTGATGACCTCTTTCCGGGCGGTGTTGATCAGGGTGCCGCCCTGCGGGAGCAGGGACAGTAGCTTCTTGCCGATCGAGTTCTTGGTCTCGGCGGTGGCCGGTACGTGCAGCGACACGAAGTTCGAGCGGCGGTAGAGCTCTTCCACGCTCGACACGGCTTCCACGCCCGCTTCCTGGAACGCTTCCGGCTTCACGAACGGATCGAAGGCCACCACCGGCATCGCAAAGCCCTTGGCGATCGCCGCCACGGCGCGACCGACGGCGCCGAAGGCGTGGAGACCGATGGTCTTGCCGCGGATCTCGCTGCCGGTCTTGCCGTTGAACTTGCCGCGGGCCTGATAGATCATCATGCCGAACACGAGCTCGGCGACCGCGTTGGCGTTCTGGCCCGGCGTGTTCATGACCGCGATGTTCTTGGCTTTGGCCGTGGCGATATCGATGTTGTCGTAGCCGGCGCCCGCGCGCACGACGAGCTTCAGGTTCGGCGCCGCGCCGAGCACCTCGGCGTCGAAGATGTCGCTGCGGATGATCGCGGCGTCGGCGCTGGCGAGCGCCTCGATGAGCGGTGCCTTGCCCTTGTACGACTCGAGGACGACGGGCTTGTAACCGGCCTGCTCGATGATCGCGACGACCTCGTTGCGGGCGGAGGCAGAGAACGGCTTTTCGGTGGCGAGAAGGACGGTTTTTGACACGATGACCTCTAGAGCGACTGACGGTTGGGGATCTGTCCGGGCCTTGCGGGTGACCGGACGAGAGCTCTGCGCGTGGGGAGCGGCGCGTGCCGCCCCGACGAACGAGGCCCATTCCCTAGTACCACTCGCGCGCGGTTTCCACCCTGATCCACGTGGGCCGAATTTCCGCTTTCGTTGCGCGTCGGCGTCCAAGCGAAGCGCATTGACAGCGCGCGGCTTCGGTCGGACATTTCGCTTCCTCTAGACGCGGGCCGCTGCGCCCCGAAGCGCGGGCTCGCGTCACGACAGCGAGAGAAAAAGGAGAACGCTATGGATTTTGAGGTGGCGCCGCTTCCGTACGCGAAGAACGCGCTCGAGCCCGTGATGAAACAAGAGACGCTCGAGTTTCACTACGAGAAGCACCACAAGGGCTACATGACCAAGCTCAAGGAGCTGATCGGTGACAAGCCCGACGCGCAGAAATCACTGGTGGAGGTGATCCGCACCAGCTCTGGAGCGGTCTTCAACAACGCAGCCCAGGTCTGGAACCACACCTTCTTCTGGGACGGCATGAAGCCGGGCGGCGGCGGTCAGCCCCCCGCTGGCGACGTGGCGGATCTGATCAACGGTCTCGGCGGCTGGGACACGTTCCGCAGCGCATTCGTGAACCAGGGCCTGGGGCGCTTCGGCTCCGGCTACGTCTGGCTGGTGCTCGACGGCGGAAAGGCGAAGTTCTTGGACACGCCGAACGCGGAAACTCCGCTCACCACCCAATCGGTTCCGCTGCTCACCGCCGACGTGTGGGAGCACGCGTATTACCTGGACCACCGCAACAACCGCAAAGGCTTCCTCGAGGCGTTCCTCGACAAGCTCGTGAACTGGGACTTCGTCGCGAAGAACCTGAAGAAGTAGGCGAGAAGCCGAACCGTGGGCTGTCTCAGGGCAGCCCACGGTTGGTCCGCTACTTCAGGTCGTGGCGCCGGTGCCGCCCGACGCTTCGTTCTTGACCGGCAGGATCGGCGCCCAGACCAGGCGCGCCAGCAGGTTGTCGTTGATCAGCATGCCGCGCTGGCTGAAGTACAGGGCGTTCTCGCTGCCTTCTTCACGCCACTCGCCGACGAACACGATACCCTGACCCTTCTCGTTATAGCCGAGCTCGACGATCGCATTCTTGACCCAGCGACCGCCGCCCTCGAACTCGAGCGTCTCCGGCAAGGTGTAGAAGCCTTCGGAGGGCAGCGCCTTCAGCGTCTTGGCCCAGGTGGGGGAGCGCAGGGGCGTGGTCGGCTCACGCCAGAACCAGCGGTTGCGGCGGTTCTCGGCCGGACGCACGGCGAACTTGCCGCCGCCGTTGGTCGACTGACCGATGAAGACGAGCGCGTCCGCGGGGAACTCGTCCTCGTGGCCGGGCATGGGTTGCGTGCTGCGATACAGGCCTGCATCCGGTAGGTCCAACTTCGTCGCTCCGTGAAAAATGCGGGGATCCGCGAGGCCCCGGACTTTAGCCGAACCGCTCCGCGGGACAAGAGCGAAGGCCCCACCCGAACTGCCAGGTTCTCCCGCGCAGGTGTTAATCTCCGCCGACCCGAACCGCGAGAGACACCGATGGCGAGCAAGAAGACAGGTCCAGCCAAGAAGCCCGCGAGCCCCGCGAAGAAGTCGCAGGCCGAAAAACCGAGCGCAGCGAAGAGCTCCGGCAAAGCTCCGGCGAAACAGCTCGCACCGAAGGCCAAAGCCAAGCCCGTCGCCGTGAAGTCACCCAGCGCGAAGCTCGCCACGGCGGAGAACGCCGGGGTCGGCGCGCGCGTCGGCATCGGCGACAAGGCGCCGAGTTTCTCGCTCACGGACGATCGGGGACAGACCGTGACCTCCCAGTCCCTGAAAGGAAAGCCGTACGTCCTCTACTTCTACCCGAAGGACGACACCACCGGCTGCACCATGCAAGCCTGCGGCTTTCGCGACTCGCTGCCGCGCTTCGGCGCGAAGGGCGTGAAGGTGCTGGGAGTGAGCCCCGACAACCAGGCCTCGCACGAGCGCTTCCGCAAGAAGTACGAGCTCACGTTCCCGCTGCTCGCCGACACCGAAAGGAAGCTGTGCGAGGCCTACGGCGTGTGGGTGAAGAAGAAGAACTACGGGCGCGAGTACATGGGCGTCGAGCGCAGCACGTTCGTGATCGCCGCGGACGGCAAGATCGAGCAGGCGTGGCGCGGCGTGCGCGTGCCCGGCCACATAGAAGCGGTGCTGGGGGCCGTCTCAGGCCAGCGCTAGATCGCCGCGGCGCTCGGCGGCCAGGTGATGGCGGGCATCGGATAGCTCGGGCGCGCAAACAGGTAACCCTGCCCGTAGTGCGCGCCGGTGTCGGCGAGCGCGCGGAATTCGTCTTCGGTCTCGATGCCTTCCGCCACGACTTCGGCCTCGAGGTCCACGCACAATTGCACGACGCTCGCCACGAGCCGGCGCTGCCGCGGGTTCTGATCGACGCCGCTGATCAGGCCGCGGTCGAGCTTCACGATCTTGGGCTCCAAATCGGCGATCCGCTTCAGGTTCGAGTAGCCGGCGCCGAGGTCGTCCACCACCAGCCGAACGCCGCCCCGGGCGCGCAGCTCGCGCAGCACGTCGATGCACAGCTGATAGTGCGTGAGCGGCACCGACTCGGTGACCTCCAGGTACACGTCGTGGTCGTGGGCGTACAGTGGATCGTCGGGGCGCACCAGCCAGGCCTCCTGCAGCTCCTGCGGATGCACGTTCAAGAACAGGGGCGTGCCGGCGCTGACGGAAATCGCAAGCTCGCGGATCATCCGGCCCAGGCGTCCGACGCAGCCTGCGGTCACGGCGCGCTCGAACAACACCATCGGGTTCCGTAGCGCCGCACGGCTGCAGCGAGCGAGCGCCTCGTAAGCGAACAGCTCGCCGTCGTTCAGGCTCACGATCGGCTGGAACACGACGCTCAGGTCTTCGAGCGAGACGAGGCCGTCGAGCGCGAGCTGTGAGTCGCGGGTGCCGCTGCGCGCCGAGTGCACGGCGGTCGGTCCTCCTGCTTCTAACGGCTCGAATGCCGGGGGCGTATGTCGCGCGCGCACGAACAACCTGGTTCTCTCGGTGCGCTGCCAAGTAAGCGCGCCGACTCTCAACTCAAGAAGGTAACAGCCAACGCGCGTCCCTTCAAGGCAGCAACACGCGTCAACGCTTCGCGATCGTCATGGCGTGCTGAGCGCGTCACGACGATCGTGTTCGGCCTACATGGTGCACGCGGCAGGGCTTCATGATCGTGGTGACGCGGCGTCGTGCAGGTTTGCAAGGCTGCACGCGTGGCGTGCTCACAGAGCGATTCCGATTGTTTCGCGAGTCACTTGGTGGAGTGACTGTCGCACCTGTCGCACCTGTCGCATCTGTCGCATCTGTCGCATCTGTCGCACCTGTCTCCACCTCGGCGCCGTGGCCAGAAGATGCCAAAATTTGCGGTGTTTTCGCGGGTTCCAGCGCGGGCGTGAAGGCTTGGGTATGCTCTGCCGCGATGTTGAGCAGTGCGAAACGGGTCTTCTTGTCGCTGACGCTGGCCGCGGCGGCCGCTACGGCGACGAGCGGTTGCAAGAAGTCGAGCGCCGTGAGCGCGGAGAAAGCCAGCGAGCACGCTGCGTTCCTCGCCAAGGCGGTCGAGACGGATCTCCAGGAGGTGCGAACGGGGATGCCGGCGGGCGCAGGACTGCTTCAGGCATACTTCGACGCCGGCGAGTTCCAGGACGCAGCCGCAGCGCTCGAGCAACTCGAGAAGACGCGCGCCAAAGTTCAGGATCTGCGCGTGGCGAAGAGCACGTTCTTCGCGCTCGTCGATGGCAAGGGCACCGTCATCCGCAGCGACCAGGAGCACGACGCTCTCGCCGGTAAGAGCCTGTCTCAGGCGTTCCCGGAGATCTCGCGCGCGCTCGCCGGCCAATTCGTCGAGACTCGCGGCGCCATGGACGAGGCTTCGGGAGTGCGGGGACGCAAGGACGCGCAGTGGCTGGCGGCACAGCCCGTCGGTGCAGCGGGCGCCGTGAAGGGGCTGTACGTGACGGGTTGGTCGTTTTCGGCCTACGCCTACCGCCTCGAGAATCAGCTGCGAAGTCAGATCCGCTCGAGCCTCGATCCGGACGGCAAGGAGCCGCTCGTGTACGTATTCGTGGTCGTCGACGGCAAGGCCTTCGGTGCGCCGATTACGCCCGAGGTGAACGCGCAGGCCGTCGAACGGCAAGCCTTCATCAAGACCGAAGCCAAGACGCCGGCGAAGATCGAGCTCGAGATCACGGGCCGCGAGTTCGGAGCGGCGTTCGTGTCGACGCCGGGCCTCGGCAAGGGCACCGGCGTCGCAGTCCTGCGCAGCGAGACCTGAGCGCGAGCTCAGGCGACGAGCAAGCCCCCGTCCACGGGCAGCTCCGTTCCGGTCACGAACGACGAGGCGGCGCTCGCCAGGAACAACGCGGCGCGCGCGGTCTCGCGCGCATCGCCAAAGCGGCCGAGCGGGATCTTGGCCGAAAAGTCACGCTCGACCGCGGCCTGGGCTTCCGCCGGCAAGCCGAACTTGGTCTGGATCGCGGTGTGGGTCGGACCCGGGGACAGTGAGTTCACGCGGATCTTTCGCGGCGCGAGCTCGAGCGACAGCGTTCGCACGAGCGAGGCGATCGCGCCCTTGGTCGCAGCGTAGATGGACAGCCCGGGTGAGCCTTTCAGATCGGCGACCGAGGTGTTCAAGATCACGGACGCGCCGGGACGCAGCAGCGGCAGCAGCTTTTGCAGCGTGAAGAACGGCCCCTTCACGTTGATCGCGAACTGCGCGTCGAAGCTCGCCTCGTCCGAGCTCTCGAACGGAGCGAGCCGGGCGATGCCGGCGTTCAAGAACAACACGTCGAGCCCACCGAAGCGTTGCTCGAGCTCGCGCGCGAGCTTTGCCGTGTCGCTCGCCGAGGTCACGTCTGCCTCGAGCACGAGCAGCTCCTCCGGCAGCTCGCGGCGTGCGCGCGACAGCGTGTCCGGGTCGCGCCCGGTGATCGCCACGTGCGCGCCGGCGGCGTGGAACAGCTCGGCGCTCGCTCGGCCGATGCCGCTCGTGCCCCCGGTGATGAGCGCCGTTTTCCCTGAAAGGTTGAATTCTTCGAGATCCATGGTCCGTTCTTTCTTGACTAATTGGTCAACAAAAGCGCGCGGGAAAGCCCCGGCGCCTGGAAAACACTGGGGTCAGTCGAGCAGCTGCCGGGCGACGCTGATCACGTTTTGCACGAAGGCGCGGTCGCGGCTGACGCGCACGACGACGGCCAGACCTTGTGCGGTCGTGAGCAGCGCTCGTGCCGTGGCGCGCGCGTCGAGCTTGGCATTCGCTTCACCTTCGGCCTGCGCGCGGCGCACGGTGCGGCACAGCGCTTCTTCCATGAGCTCGAGCTTGCGCTGCAGTACGCCGGCAATTTCCGGATCGCGCAGCCCGAGCTCCGAGACGGAGTTGCCCACGAGGCAGCCGTTGAACTCGCGAGCCAGAGCGGTCTCTTCCCAGCTCGTGAAGACGCGCTCGAGGTTCGCACGCGCGGAGCCGGGCGCGTCCAGCACCGCGACCAACCCCGGTCCCACCACCTGTTCGAAGTAGTGCTCGACCACCTTCGAGAACAGCGCGCGCTTGTCGCCGAACGCGCCGTACAAGCTCTGCCGACCGAGGCCGGTCGCGCTCTCGAGCTCCGCGATCCCGGTCGCATCGAAGCCCTTTTGCCAGAACACGGTCATGGCGCGGTTCAGCACCTCTTGCTCGTCAAAACCGCGGGGGCGACCTGCCACGCCGGGCAGAGTCGCATTTCAGGACCGAGCAGTCAATAATCCAGGAATCAAACAGGAAGGCGGGAAGTTGGGAAGATCAGAGGGAATTTTGGGGGCGGGAGAGCCCGTTTTCGCGACGCGCTGTGTAGCCCCTTGCGACGACAGAAGGGACGCCAAGACGACGCTCCCGTCCGCCCAACAAAAAAAATCCTTCCTGTCTTCCCGGCTTCCTGTTGACCCAATTCCGCGACGTCCGTGACGTGCGCTGAGCCGGAGTGCGCCGTGATGATCAGAACTTGGTGGCGGCCAGGGCCGTCTTGCCGGCGTTGACGTGGACGGTGATCGATTTGCGGCCGAGCGTGGGGTGCACGAACGTGACCGAGTGCTTGCCGGCTGGCACGGACATCTGCCGTGGCGTGGGGCCGACGGGGCGGCCGTCGACCAGGACGTTCGAGATCGGAATCGAGTTGATGTTGAGCGTGCCGCTGCCCGCTGCCACCGCCGGAGCGGGGGTCACGGGGGTTGGCGGCGCGTTCGGCGCGATCGCCGCTGCGAGCGCGGAGGGCGGCGC
>JALYWZ010000205.1 GCA_030852505.1 Myxococcota bacterium
GCTCGTTCCCGGCGGGGCTCACCCGGGACGGAGGCCACCGCGGCCGGCTGTCGCGGGTCGTCGCCGAGACCGTGCGCGAGGGTGGCCGGCGCTCGCAGGACGCCGAGTACACGCGCTTGCTCGAGAGCCGCGGTGCGCGGTCGCATTTGTTTCTCGGCCCCGATCGAGCCGAGTTTTGCACCGAGGTGCCGTCGCACGAGCTGCCGCTCGCGTTGTGGCTCGAAGTGGGACGCGCGGAGCCGTACGCCTTCACCGAGCAGAACTTCGCCGAGCGCCAACGCGAGCTTTCGCTGGGGGCCGCCGAGGACAGCTTCGCCTGGGTCGCCAGCACCACGCGCGAGCTGGCATTCCCGCTGCTTTCACCGGGGTCCGCGCGGGTGTCGCTCGAGGCCGCGCGCCGCTTTCACGCCCAGGCCTACCGGCTAGATCGTGCCGTCCTCTCGCTGGCCGGCGATTTCGAGCGGGAGGCCGTGGTGACGCAGATCGAAGCCGCGTTCGGTGCGGTGCCGGCGCGCGAGCCCGCCGTCGAGGCCGCGGCCGAGGCCGTGCCGCGGCAGACCAGCCCGCGTTACCTGTCGTTCGAAGATCCGGCGCTGGTCCTGCCGATCCACGAGCGCGCCTGGATGGTGCCGCGGGCGGGCGTCGCGGAACGAGCGGCGCTCGCGATCGTCGGGGAGTTGTTGGCCGGCAACTCGGATTCCGTGCTCGAAAGGGCGCTGATCGAGCCTGGCCTGGCTCGCAGCGTCGTCACCCGGATCGAGCCGCGCGGGAGCGATCTGCTGTTTTCGATCGTCGTCGAGGTGGCGGCGGCCCGCCACGACACCGATCTGGTGACGCTGCTCGACCGGGCGGTGCTCGAATTGCGGAGCGGCGGAATCCAGCCGAACCAGCTGGAACGTGCGAGGAAACGTCTGTCGTTGCAGCGCGCCTTTCAGCTCCAGAGCGGCCTCGGACAAGCTCGGTGGCTGGCCGCGCAAGCGAGCGGCGGGTTCTCCGTCGAGCCCGCCCTGCTCACCGAGGCCGAGGCCCGGGTCGGCGCTGCCGAGGTGCGTCGTGTGATCGATCAATACCTGCTCGAGACGCGCAGGGTGGTAGTCGAGCTCTTGCCCAAAGAGGCGCGCGAGCCATTTCGAGCTGCACAGCCGCGCTTTCATGTCGTGGAGGAGGGCGACGCCCTGCTCCGGATCGCGAAGAGCGAGGGGATTTCGCTGGACGAGCTGCTGCGGCTCAACGACCTCGACAAGAAAAAGAAGCTCCAGCCGGGGCAGAAACTCAAGCTGCCGCCAGCCAAGCCGAAGAAGATCCATCAGGTGAAGAAGGGCGACACCTTGATCGGCATCGCCAAGCGCTACGGCGTGAGCGTCGACGCAATTCGCCGCGACAACGGGCTCAAGAAGAACAGCGTGCTTCGGGCGGGGACCGAGCTGACGATCCCGCGGAGCTCCAGTGCGAAATAGCGTGGTGCAGCCGGCCAAAAGGCCAGTCTCCGCCAGCGCATTCCGCGCTTCACGGGTTCTTGACGCCGTACCTTCATGAATCAAGCATCCGGCTCGCGTTTCGGCCGACAGAGTGGTCAGCCGAGTCAGACATGAATTTGAACCCTCGCTTCTCTCTCTGGATCCGAAAGTTCGGCTGCTGCTTGATGGTCCTCGGCGCCTTGCTTGCGTTCACGCGGCGGGCGTCTGCACAAGAGCCGTCGCCGACCGAGCTCGCGGTGGCGCGCCGTCTCTTCAACGAGGCGGAGGCGCTGGAGAAGGAGGAGCGCTGGTCGGAGGCCGCCCTGAAGGTGCGCGAGGCCATCCGTATCAAGGAGACGCCGGGCCTCCGCTTCCACCTCGCGTTTTGTGAAGAGCACATGGGGCTCTTGGTCGAGGCGATGAACGACTACGCGCGCGCCCGCGACCTGATAGCCGGAGGCACGCCCGCAAGGGACGTCGAGGGCTTGCTGCCCGACAAGCAGAAGGCTTTGAGTCGGCGCGTGCCATCGATCGTGATCGTCCCGCCCGCGGGCATTTCGCCGGTCCGGGCTTCGATAGACGGCCAGCACATCGCGCCCTCGGTGCTGGGCCGACCCGCCCCGGTGAATCCGGGCATGCACCGTGTGGTGGTGAGCGCCGAGGGTTACCGCGAGTTCATCGCCGACGTCACCCTGACCGAGGGGGAGCGGCGGGTGGTCACGGCCAAACTCGCCCGGGCGAAGAGCTCGGGCAAGCGCCAGGACGCGGCCGCCCCCGAGCCGCACACCCAAAAGCAGGAAAAGAGCTCGCCGATCACCGCGCGCACGTACGTCCTCGTCGGGGAGGTCGCGGTCACGGCCGCGTCGCTGGCGGTGGGGGTCACGTTCCTGATAGCGGGCAGCCGCGCGGACGACCGAGTGACGCGCTACAACGACGTGGTCGATCGCGTCGCCCGTGACAACGGCGTGACCTCGCCGGTCTGTTCTCAGGCTCAAACCGTGGACGCCGTCGTGGAGGCTTGCGCCGACCTGGCGACCGCGGTGAACGACCGAGACCGCTACCGGCTGCTGTCCACGGTGGGCTTCGTCGGTGCCGGCGTCAGCGCCCTGGCGACGCTCAGCACCTTCATCTTCTGGCCAGAGCAGAAGAAGGCGGTAGCCATTGCTCCGTACAGCGACGGGTCCGGCTTCGGCGTGGGCGCGCGCTTCGCGTTCTAGAAATGCCGAAGGGCGCCGCGTTCAGCAAACGTGGCGCCCTCATCGGAGCGGGACGCAAGGCGCCCGCCGAGATCCGCGATCAGCTCACTTCGGGAAGTACTGAGTGGCCCGCTTCTGGCCTTTGGTCCGAATCGACTTGTTTCCGAGCAGCTTCTTGGCCGGCAGGTTGAGCTCGCGAGTCGAGACGCCCATGCCCTTGGCGATCTGCTCGATGCGCTGGCCGGCGTTGCTCTTCACGTAGGCGAGCAGCCGCCCGGTGAGGCGCTCGAGCTCGTCCTGCGAACGCTTCGCGCCCTTCGGGCGGGCGCGGCCACGACCCTCGGCGGCGATCACGCGCGCGCCACCGCGGCGGCCACCGCGACGGCTCTCGCCTTCGCCCTCGCCACCGAGAACCCTTGCCACCGTGTCCATCGCGGACTGACGGATGAGCGAGCTGAGCTCATCCACGAAATCTTCGACTCGGGAGCGGATCTGATCGGACACAGCGTTGTTAGCCATGCGCGGGGTCCTATAAATTATTTGAGGCACTGTCAATGTAAGCGCGGCAAAAAATCGAGTTGCGAATTCACGCTCGTGCTTCGACGGATTCGTCGCGTCCGCGCATCGACAAAATGTCTTACGTTCGAATCCTCAGAAGGAGACATGTATGTTCTGAAGCCGTCTCGAATCGATGCATGTCGGCACGATTGCAACGTGCGGAGGACTTTGCGATGCACGCTCCCGAATCACAGCCAACGACGATGCGCGCTCGGCGGGAGCGACTACATTCGCTGAATTAGCAGAGCTCGAAAAATCTCCCGATTGGCGGAATAAGCCCCGCATTCGGTACGTTTGGCGGCCCCCGCTCCGCGGCGGCAGTGTGTCAAGAAGATAGAGGCAATATGACCCAGATCGTCGTGCTCGACGGGCAGACCGTGAATCCAGGTGACAACGATTGGGGGCCCCTTTCGGAGCTGGGCCAGCTCCTCGTTCATGAGCGCAGCGAACGAGACCAGATCGTGGAGCGAGTCCGCGACGCTCAGGTGGTGATCACCAACAAAGTACGATTGGACCGAGAGATCCTGTCGTCACTCCCCGGGTTGAAGGGCGTGTGCGTGTTCGCGACCGGCTTCGACATGGTCGATGTGGGGGCCGCGCGGGAGCTCGGCATCCCGGTCTGCAACGTGCCCGCGTACAGCACAGAGAGCGTGGTGGAACACACGTTCGCCCTGCTCCTCGGCCTGGCCCGGCGAGTGGAGCTGCACTCCGGGTTGGTGGCCGCCGGGGAGTGGTCGGCGTCGCCGGATTTCAGTTTCTGGAGAACTCCTCAATTGGAGCTAGCCGGGCTCACGCTCGGTGTGATCGGGTACGGCAGCATCGGCCGCCGAGTCGCGGCTATCGGTTTGGCGTTCGGAATGCAGGTTCTCGCCACCCCCTCCAGGCGGTACCCGCCGGACCCGGGAGTCGTGTGTCTCGATATCGACGCCATCTTCGAGCGCGCGGACGTGGTCACGCTGCATTGCCCGCTCCAGCCCGACACCGCGGGCCTGGTTCGGGCGGACCGCCTGAGGCGCATGAAGCCGAGCGCGTTCCTCGTCAATACTGCGCGGGGTGGGCTCGTGCGCGAGCCGGACCTCGCGCGAGCGCTTCGAGAAGGCTGGATTGCCGGGGCCGCGCTCGACACGCTGTCCACGGAGCCGCCGCCGCCCGATCACCCCTTGTTGTCCGGGCCGAACCTGATCGTGACTCCACACTTGGCGTGGACGAGTCTGGCGAGCCGTAAACGGGTGTTGACGATCACCGCGCAAAACGTTCGGTCGATCCTGGCCGGTGCGCCGATCCACGTGGTGAATCCTTGAATCTTTCGCGGTGGCCGGGCCGGGCAAGCTAAAGATACCGGGGACGACGGGGCGGGCGTTGAATAGGCCCGGTTCGTGCAACGTCCGTTTCCGGCAGTAGTATCAGGAAGGTGCTTTCGCTATGGCGCTCAAACAATCGCTGGTTCTCGGTGCGGTTACCCTGGGGTTCTCGCTGTCGCTCTCGGCCGTTTCTCTGGCCGAGCCGCCTCCTCCCTCCGGCCCACCCCAGGGGAAGATCAACTTGACCACGGCGGCACCGGCCCCGGTCGTGCCGCGCAGCTATCACATGCACGACGGCTTCTACGCTCGGGGGAGCATCGGGTTCGGCAGCCTGGGTGTGTCGTTCGACGACGGAGATCCGAGCGGCGACAACCTGAGCGGCTCGGGTCCCGCGCTCGGCTTCGATCTGATGTTCGGCGGTTCGCCGAGCCCGGGTATCGCGATCGGCGGCGGGCTGATGACGCAGGGTGCGTTTTCAGTGAACTTCGAGCGTAACGGCTACGACGTGGATCGTTCGGTCTCGATGGCGTTGATCGGCCCGTTCATCGACGGCTTTCCGAACGCCAACAAGGGCTGGCACGTCGGCGGCCTGGTCGGGCTCGCCGCGGTCAACGTCGAAGACGACAACGACAGCGGCCTCAGCAAGACCACCGGCTTCGGCGGCTCGGTGTTTCTCGGCTACGACTTCTGGGTGGCCGACGAATGGTCGGTCGGCCCCCTGGTGCGCTTCTCCGGCGCCTTGACCAAGGACGGGGACGGCAACGTGGACGCGCAGACTTTCTCGACCGTAGTTTCTTTCACCGCGCTGTATCACTGAGGCCGGGCGGGGGCTCGGGGAACTCGCCGGTTTTATTTTTGTGGGTTCCGGTGTTGGAGCCGCCTCGCGACTCCAGCCGCCTGAACCCAGACCGCGCCGGGCTCGCCGGTTTTGTTCCTGGAGTGCGCCGCACGGGATGATCGAGATCTGTCGTGCTAGGCGGGTGAGCTTTGGTTCCGACGTCTCTTTGCGTTCCGACGTCTCTTTGCGTTCCGACGTCTCTTTGCGTTCCTACGTCGGAGTGCGAATGACCGAGGAGTACGCCGCGCCGATGAATGACACTGGGGCGATGGCTGAGGGCCGATAGCTGACGCCTGATAGCTGACAGCCTTCAGGAAGCTGGTACGTACTCGTAGTACTCGACGCCGAGGTCCTGAAACGCCGGGTCGTACGCGGTGCCGACTCGGCTGATCACGAAGCGATCGCGCGGCGTGTAGTCGATGCCGGTGATCTCGCGGTGGTCGTGGAGCGACTCGTATTGCGACTGTGTGAGGTCGATCGCGCCGTCGAGGGCGCGGGCGGAGTGGAAGGTGCGAGCCGCGTCCTGAAAGCCGGGTACGGGGCAGAACGGAATGGCTTCCGCCGCGTCGCCGCTGCCGTAGCCCACGGCGACCATGTTGGCGCCCTCCAGCGACAGGTTCCGCTCGGCGCCTTCTTCGAGACCGGCGCCGATCCAGGCGGGGAGCGCGGCGCTGTAGAGGTTGCCGAGAGCGCGCACGGTCTCGCTGCCGAGGCTCATCTTCTCCGTCAAGAGGTCGCGGAAGCTCGCGCGCTTTCGCAGCACGCCGGCGACCGCGTTGGTCGCGAGGTACGGATCGGTGCCCGAGGTGCCGCGCAGGACGTGCGCGTAGAGATCGGGAGACGAGCTGGTCTCGCGCATCACGTCGTCGAAGGAGACCTTGGCTTCCGCGCAGAGCTCGTTCAGCTCGTCGTGGTGGCTCTTGCCGCGAGCCAGGCCGCGCACGTACAAGAACGACATCGCACGCACCGGCATCAGGTGATACGGGCGGTGGAAGAACAGGCTGCGCACGCTGCGGTAGTAGCTGCCCGCGCTGACGTCCAGGCGCGACAGCATGTTCTCGACGGCATGCACGGTCTCGTCGATGTACGAAAACGTCGAGTATTCACCGCTGAACACCGGAAAGTCGTTGGGGCGGGTGGTGCGCTGCGCGTAGCCCTCGGTGAAATGGCGCGCGAAGGGCTTGCGAAAGTCCGGGCCGCGGTAGTCCGAAGCGCTGCCCGCGCGGAACAGATCGACCGCGAACAGCTTCGGCGTGTTCTCGACCAGCATCGCCACGGCACCCGCGCCCTGGGTCTGCTCCCCGCTCGAGCCGCGCTCGTACTCGGCCACGTCCGCGCTGACGACGATCGCTTGCCGGCCGCGTCCGTCGAAAGCCACGTAGCGGAGCGCGTTCTTCAAGCCGTAGATGCCGCCGAGGCACGCGTGCTTGAACTCCGGAACCTCGAGGTTACGAGATAGGCGCGGCAAGCCCAGGCTGTCGAGCGCGCGGTCCAGCATGCCGCGCACGATCACGGCGCCTGCGGCGTTGTCGGTGCTCGACTCGGTACCGAGCCCGAAGAAGCCGATCGCCCGCGGATCCAGCTGGTTGTCGACGATCAGCCGCAGCGCGGCGTTCGCCGCCATCGTGTAGACGTTCTCGTCACGCCCGCAGACGCGGAAGCTCTGTCCGACGACGGCCTTGACCTTGTCCCAGTTGTTTCCGGTCCAGCCACACCACTCGTCGAGCCGCACGCGAAACGGCGGCACATAGAGGCTCATCGCGCTGACGCCCGGGAGGTTCTCGAAGTCGTTCACGGACACGGGAGTAGCACTAACAGTGCGGGGGGTCACGGCGGGGGAACGGGCGAACGGGAAGGCTGACGCTAAGGCAAGGGGAATGGGAGCGGGGCTGGGAATCGATCTCGGCCATTGAGCTCAGCTGCCGTCCTCTGACGTCGGGTCGAACATCGAGCAAACGCCAACCCCCGAAGTCTTGGCACCAGCAGATCACGATCACCCCGCGCGGCGCACTCCAGAACAAACCGGCGAGCCCGGCGCGGTTCGGGGGGCAGAGGACGCGAGGCGGCGCATGGAACCTAACCCCCAAAAAACAAAACCCGCGGTCTGGGATCAGTCAGCGCGAGTCGCGAGACGCCCGACGGAACCGAACCCCAAAAAGCAAACCCCAAAATCCTTCATTCCTGCTGATCCGCCAACGGCGCGAACAAGTCATCCAGCGCCTCTTCGTCCAGCGGCGACGCGGAGCCTTCGGTTCCGAGCAGTGTGCTGGCGAGGTGGGCCTTCTTGGATTGCAGGCGCAGCATGCGCTCTTCGACGC
>JALYWZ010000850.1 GCA_030852505.1 Myxococcota bacterium
TGAACCCGAACACGAGCGGGCTCGGCACGCGTTTCGCTCCCGAAGGCCCGAGCGCCACCTCGGAAGCCCCCTCGACGGACGAGAGAGATCGCCGGCTGCGCCTGCAGCTGAGCTCGCTCGCGAGCTCCCGCGGCGCGCGGCCGCGCCACGTCGAGCGGCTCTACGAGACGCTGAAACACACGCAGTGGCTGTCGCCTGCGGAGATGCGCGAGCTGCAGGCCGAGAAGCTCCGTCGCCTGATCCGCCACGCGTATCGCAACGTCCCCTATTACCGGACGCGCATGCGGGAGCTCGGGCTCGGGCCCGACGACCTGCGCAGCGTCGAGGATCTCGCCAAGCTGCCGCTGCTCGACAAGGACGACATCCGCACGCATCTCCACTTCGACATCATGCAGGAAGGCGTGAGCCACGCGGATCTGGAGCGCGTCGCAACGGCGGGCAGCACGGGCACGCCGCTCGTTTGCTACGTGGACCAAGCCCAGCGCGATTTTCGCTGGGCTTCGGCGCTGCGCTTTCAGGAATGGACGGGCTACCGCTTCGGCGATCCCTGGCTGCGGCTCTCGTCGAGCGCCAGCGACGTGGCCGGGTTCCGCGAGCGCCTCGAGCACAAGCTCGCAGGCTCGAGCGTGATCTCCGTGCGCCAGATCACGACCGCAAAGCTCGACGAGATAAGCGAGCTGTTGAGCAAGCAATCGCCCCAGCTCCTGGAGGGTGACGCCGAGGTGCTCGAGCTCGTCGCGGAGCACGTGCGTTCCAGCGGCGGCGGCATTACGTGCCGCAGCGTGATTTCCACGGGTCAAACCCTATCGCCCAAAACTCGCCTGGCCTTGGAAGCGGCCTTCGGCTGCAGCGTGTTCGACGCATACGGCAGCGGGGAGTTCGCCCGGCTCGCGCAGGAGAGCGACGCTCACTCCGGTCACCTGGTCGCGGCGGAGGGCTACATCGTCGAGGTCTTGATCGAAGGCCGGCCGGCGCGGCCGGGAGAGATCGGCGAGGTGGTGGTCACCGATCTGAGCGGCTTCGCCATGCCGCTGATCCGCTATCGCATCGGCGACCTGGCGGAGGCCGTCGACCCGCACGAGCAATCGCCGTGCGGGCGTGGCTTGCCGCGCATCGGGCAGATCCGCGGGCGCGCCCAGTCCGTTCTGCGCGGCGTGGACGGCCAGCTCGTGCCGGGGACGTTCCTGAGCCATGCGCTCAGCGAGTTCGATTTTGCGATCAAGCGACTCGAGGCCGTGCAGCACGAGCCCGGCACTCTCGATCTCAAGCTCGTGAAGGGCGCGCGTTACTCCGACGATCGGCTCGCCGAGCTTTTGTCGCTGCTCCGCGCGGAGCTCGGGGAAGCGCTCGCCGTGCGCGTAGAGTTCGACGACGACGAGCCCGCGGCGCCCAGCCGGCGCGCCAGCGTCTCGGGCATGCCCATCGACCTGCAACGCGAAGGCCAGCGCATCGCGCGCTGAGCCAGGCGCCGGTGCGTTCAGCTCGAAAGACGGCGCGCGCGGATCGCCAGGTTCAGCCCCGCCCGGGAAACGCCCGGCACACGGAACGCGAGCCGGTCCGACGCGACGAATGCCTCGGCGATGCGGTCCCGCGCAGGCAACAGCGGTGAGATCTTGACCGCGTCGAGCCCGCCCATCCCTACCAGGCTCATCAACCCGACCCGGCGCGCGTCCTCCACTTCGAAGCGTCCGTGCTGCCGGATCAAGCGCTCGTACTCGTCCACGCCGAACGCCTTGTGCGTGGGGGCGAAGGCCTTGTTGTTGCCGCGCAAGAGCTGCTTGGCGAGCTCGATCGGCAAAACCTTGCGCGGATCCACCGCGACGAGCGTGCCACCCGGCCTGAGCACGCGAGCGAACTCGCGAACCGCGGCGTCCGGATCGATCACGTGGTGCAGCATGTTGAGCGCTACCACCACGTCGAACGTCGCGTCCGCGAACGGCAGAGCCTCGGCGCTCGCCTCGACGCGCAGGTCGTAGCCCCTCGTCGCGTTCCTGAGCAGCGTGAACGACGCATCCAGCCCGACCAAGCCGAGCTCGGGATAGAGCCTGCCCAAGAGGCCGATCCCGCAGCCGGCGTCCAGGATCCGACCGCGGGGCGGATGACCGCCGAACAGCTCGACCACTGCGAGCTCGGCCATGTGCCGCTCGTAACGCGGCATCAAGAAGGCCGGATCGGAGTATTCGCTCAGGGCCAGGTCCTGCGCCGCGAGCTCGGCCGCGAGCTCGGGGTTCACCTGACGCAGCATGCGCACGATGCCTTCGACCACCTCGTAGCGCTCTCCGCTGTCGCTCGCGTAGCCCTCGCCCTGACGGCTCACCCGCGCGCGGGTGAGCGGGTCGACCAAGAGCTCGGATTTCGGATCTTGCATGTCACTCACCGAACACCCGCACCCGCGACAGGTGCAGGAACGTCTTTTCCACGGCGCGCACGCGCACGTAGCGAGCGGGGACGGGCTCGAACTCGAGCGTTCGATCGGTGATCGGCTCGACGAAGCGCGCCACCTCTTTGAAGCGGTTCGGCGCGGTGGCGACCTCGACCGCGAGCGGCGTGGCGCGCTCGCGGCAACAATCCTTGCGATTGACGACCCGAACCGACGAGACCAACTGCGGGGCGCCCAGATCGATCTCGAGCCAGGGCCGCTCTTCTTCTTGGGTGTGGAAGAAGTAGTCCGGGCCCTCGGTGCAGACCTGAGCCGGGGAGCGGCAGCCGGCGCCAGCGAGCTCGGAGCTCGCGCGCCAGGGGCGGCCGAGCGCCAGATCCTTGCTCTCTTCCAGGCGGCTCCGCGCTACCCACCAGCCCGTAAAAGCGGCCACCACGACGAACGCGCAGATGCCGACGCGCAGCGAGCGCCGGAGCCAGACGCGGTCGATTTCGCGGCGGGTGGTCGCGGCCGAGCCC
>JALYWZ010000206.1 GCA_030852505.1 Myxococcota bacterium
GGCGCCGGCGCCGCCAGCGCTGCCGGCAGTCGTCCCGCCTTCGCCGGCGCTCTTGCCGCCCATCGGGGCCATGCCTCCGGTTGCGCCTCCGCTGCCGCCGGCCGGGGTGGTGACACCACCGGTGGCGTTGCCGCCAGCGGGATTCGTGACGCCGCCCGTGGACGTTCCGCCGTTCGACGGCATGCCGCCGGTCGGGTTGGCGATGCCCCCGACGGAGGAGCCGCCGGTCGGATTCGAAACGCTGCCACCAGTCGGCTTGTTACCGCCAGTCGCGGTAGCTGCTCCGCCGGTGCCCCCGGGCGGGGTGCTTGAGTCTTCCGAGCACGCGGCCGGAATAACGACGAGGGCCACCGCAGAATAAAGGAGGTATTGAGTTCTCATGGGGGACGGACTCGCTCGGTTATGCACAGCGGGCGCGTGCAGCGTGATGTTGCCGGATTGTGAACGTTCACATTGGACGTGTCAAGAAACATTGCCGCGCACGGCGAGGTTGCGCTGCCTTCGAAGCACGGAGCTGTGGCTAGACACGTCGCATTGACCACCAGCAATGGCGCGAGCGGCTGCGATCCGTCACGAAATGGCGGACTTTCAGCGAGCCCAGAAGATTCCGATGAATTCGGCCCGTTCCGAAGCTTCATCGCAACCTCTCGTTGCGCGTGATGCGGTGCGCGAAGCTCGAGATTAAGCCAACACCACGTCGAGCTGACCGCCGGGGCCTTCGCCGAAGTCTTCGACGGTCTCGCCCGTGTCCTGGATCGCCGCGCTGATCAACGTGTTCAAGAGCAGGCTGTTGTTCACGCCGCCGGCGTTCACGTGCTCGGCTTGCTTCAGGCGCCCGCCGGCGTTGCCCCAGAGGATGTGCGGCACGTCGCGATAGGAGTGCGCGTATCCATCGCCAAAGCCGTTGGTCCAGAGCACGAACGCATGGTCTTCGAGGCCGCGCGCTGCGAAGTGGTCGAGCCCCGCTGCGAGGGTTCCCATGCGGACTTCGTCGATCTCCGCGTGCGCGAGCGCGGCGAGCTCGTCGTTGCCGGACTGGCCGTCGCTCTGCGCCCGATGGCAGATGTAATTGAACGGCCAACCGCGCTCGTTCGAGGGAACGTCGTAGATGGTGTGGTCCGTTCCATCGCCCCACTGCAAGGTCGCGGTTCGGCTGAAATTGCAGGCGAACGCCAGCGCCACGAGGCTCATGTGAAGCCGCACCAGGTCTTCGACCATGCCGTGCGCGTCGTACTTGAAGGTTTCGAGTGCCTGGATCTTGTCGAGCTCCACGCCCTCCCACGAGCAGCGCTGTTGCGCCTCCGTTCCCATGCCGTCGATGCCGACTTCCAGGTCGCGGATCGCGTCGAAGTGTTGCTGGAGACGCCGCTTGTCTTCCGCTCCCAGGCGAGGTTCGGTCATCAGCGCCTGGAGCTCCTCACGGACCAGGTCGTGCACGCTGTTGCGGCTCTCGAAGAGCAGGCGCCGCGCCTGTTCCCCTTCGGGAGTCATGGTGCCATCGGGAGCCACGATGCCGACGAGCTTTTGGTACAACATGAACGGGTTATCGACCGCGGGCGTCAACGTGCTCGCAGCGCTGAACGACAACCGCTCCGCGATGTAGCCGTTCCTGAGATTTCCCGCGTACAACGTCAGCGGCGGCGTGCCCGGCTGCACCTTGTTGGCGATCACCCAATCCGCGGACGGCCCTCCGGCGAGCGCCTTGGAGCCGGTGCTCGCCGGCTTCGTTGCCGTGAGCGCGATGCACAGCGCCTCGGCGTGCGGCTCTGCGATGGGAGTGCTCGGCCAATTGATGCCGCGCACGATCAGCAGATTCTCCGCGTGAGCCGAGAGCTTGCTGGTCGCCTTGCCGGCTGCAGCGAGCCCATCGACGGTGAGCGGGCCGAGTGAGTCCGGAAAGAACTTTTCCGGCACCACGCCGTCGACGGCGCAGATGAACAGACTGAAGACCGGGGTTGCGCCGACGGCCCACGCCGAGCGCTCCGGGAGGCTCTCGAGGAATGGCAGCCCGACGGCCACCCCTGCTGCGCCGCGCAGGAACGCCCGCCGATTCAGGCACGGCCCGGGTTGTCCGAATCGAATCACCGAACTGCCTCCGTCCGCATGCGGAACTCCGGCGCTCGCACCAGCGCGATGATGGTTTCTTTCAGCGACTCGGCCAGGCTCACCTGTGCCAGCGACTCGAGCCACACTCGATCGCTCTCCACCAGATCGCGTCCGAGCCCGTAGGCCGCGAGATTTTTCGCGTAGCAGGTGTGGGCCTGTGCGCTGTCCGCCAAGATGGCCATGAGCTCGGTGCCGTCGGCGAAGTCCTTCGAGCCGTCGGCGAAGGGGTAGCGGCCGGTCCCGACGTTCGTGTCACGCTGGCGGCCGAGCCCGTCGAAGCCCTCGAGCGCGCTGCCGAGAGGCAACGGATCGGGCCGCGTGTTGCAGAGCATCTTCTGCAGCGCCGCGCCGCGGGCAGCGGGATCCGACGCGTCGTTCACGCCCCAGAGCATCAGGAACGGCACCTGCATGAAGTAGCCCCGCCGAGCCGAGCCGAGCTGGAGGAGCTCGAGCCCCGCGGGAGCGTCCAGGCCATAGAACGGCGCCAGGCCGGGGCCGACGAAAGCGGACTCGGACGTGAAGACCTCGCGCAGCCCGAGGCCCTCCCGGAAGATGCGCTCGAAAAATGCGTGGGAGGCGCGCTCGAGCTCCGGGTCGATCGCGGGATCGAACTCGGGAGCTCCGGGCTTATCGACGGTCTGGTAGAGCCCGAGGTCCAGTAGCTGGTCGTGAAAGTCGCGCAGGACCTCGAGCGCGCCCGGTGCTTCCAGCATCTGGCGCGCAGCGGCTTCGAGACGGTCGGGATCCTCGAACACGCCGGCCTCTGCCGAGTCGAGCAGCGCGTCGCTCGGGGTCGTGCCGAGTAACCAGAACGACAGCTTGGACGCGACTTCGTACGAGCTCAACGGCTTCCCGGCTGGCCCGAGCTCCGTTCGGTAGAGGAAGTGCGGGGATTGCAGCAGCGCGCGGATCACGAGCGCGGCGCCGTTTGCGAAACCGGACCCGTAGAGCTCTTCGCCACGCGCGAAGACGCGCTGATACGTCGCTTCTTCCTCCGGAGTGAGCGGGCGCCGGAACGCGCGGCGGCCGACGCTGCGCACGAGCTCGGCGCTGTCGCTGCCGTCGTAGAGGGCGGCCAGCGCTTCGGGCGAACCGGTTGCCAGCTTCGCTGCGGCCTCCGCCCCGGACTCGAAATCGAGAAAGCCCGTCGCGTCGACGAACAGCAGCCGTTCGTTGTTGTCGAAGTCGGCCGCCCCCGCGACCGGCCGAGCGAAAGTCGCGGACAGGTTCTGCGGCGCCGAAAAGCGCAAGACGTCGCTGACGGCGTTTTCCCACTGGCGATTCGTCAGGCGTTGAACGCGCGAATAGAGCGGCGCTCCGTCGAGCTCGACACCGCGTTGGCCGGCGTTCGAAGCACCGGCTCCGGCTCCGCCTCCGAGCCCGCCGCTCGACGCTGCGCCCTGCCCGCCTTCTCCCGCGCCGTTCGAGCCGGCGCTGACCATTCCCTGACCCCCGGTGACGGTTCCGCGGCCACCACTGCCAGCCGCGGCGTTGCCACGACCGCCAAGCGGCATCTGCGGCTCGCCGTCGCCGTTATCGCGCGCCGAACCGCCACAGGCCGCTGCGAGCAGCGACAGCGCAAAAATCCTGATCACACACACCAGGCAAAACCTCGCTCCTCTTTATACTCCTCCCCAGGCTTTCGGATCCCGAAATCAGTGCGAGTCGGTCCGGAGCAAGTGAAACGCCATGCCGAGGCGCGTGGAGAGACCGACTGTCGAGGTTCGAATGCTGCCGTCGCCGTTCACGTAATAGTTGGTGGGAAACGAGCGCACGCGGTAGGCGCGGCGGACGTCGTCGGTGCCGAGCAGAACGGGGTACTCGAGCTCATGCTCGCGCGCGAAACGGCGAACCGCTTCCGCGTCGTCCGAATCTTCCACGATCGTGAGCAGGATTTCGTCGGGACCGAGAGAACGCTGCAAGCTCCGGAGCGACGGCAACTCGGCACGACACACGCCGCACCACGTCGCCCAGAAATGGAGCAACACCTTCTTGTGCCGGTACGCCGAGAGCGAGACGCGGTTTCCCGCCAGATCGAGTAAGCTGAACTCGGGCGCAGGCTGCCGCGACACGTGATTGCGCGTCTGGTACGCGCTCACCCCGAGGAAGACGGCGAGCGCCAACGCCAGCTGGAGCGGAAAATGCGACCAGCGAGGCAGCGCGCGCAGCCTAGCCAGACCACGGCGGATCGTAGGCCCAGAGAGAAGGCCCTGGATTCGGCCCGCAGTCGCCCGCCCAGGGATCGGCGAGCTCGTAGAAGCCGGTGCCCCAGACCTCGAAGTGGAGGTGCGATCCGGTGGAGTTTCCGGCGCTGCCGGCTTCGGCGATTTTCTGTCCACGGGTTACGACCTCACCGGGCTCGACGAGCACGGAGTCTTTCTTCAGGTGATCGTAGCGCGTCGCGAACACGCCTGGCACGCCGTCGTGCCGGATCACGATCACGTTGCCGCCCGCAAAACACCAAAAGCAGCCGGGCTCACCCGTTCCGCAGTAGTTGCCGACGGGCGTGCACACGGTCGTGCCGATTCTGGCGCCGGGCTCGAAGCTCGCCGGTGCCTGGCAGTCGGGCTCGTCGTCGTCGGGGCACTGGTCGAACTTGCCGTCGAAGGCGAACAGCACCTCACCGTCGGCCGCGGCGCGAACAGCGGTGCCGTCGAGCTGCGCCTGAAGAGGGATGGCGATGTCGGTGCCTTCGTGGCCTGCATAACCCGGATCGCTGCAGTCGTGGGCGACGCCGTCTTTGTCCGTGTCGGGATAGCCGAGTCCGACGCAGGTGTCGCCGGGGACGCAATCGATGGGCCACGACAGGCCCTCCGCTTCGGGAAATGCCCCAGCGGAAGCGCCTTCTCCCGGTGACGAGCTTCCATCCTCGCCGCCCGTGTTCGCGCCGCCCGTGTTCGCGCCGCCAGTGTTCGCGCCGCCCGTGTTCGCGCCGCCAGTGTTCGCGCCGCCCGTGTTCGCGCCGCCAGTGTCGGTGCTTGCTCCGCCGGTGCTCGTGCCTGCTCCGCCGATGTCGGTGCTTGCTTCGCCGGTGTCGGTGATCGTTCCGCCAGTGTTGGGGAACGCGCCGCCGGTGCCTTTTTCTTCACCCGCGTTGGTGCCGCCGGTTGCGCCGGCCGAGCCGGCAGTGCCTTCGGCGTCCTCGCCGCTCGGGTTCTCACTGCTGCATGCCGCAAACAGGCCAAACAGGACGAACGCAGTAGCAAAAGCGACACGGCGCATGACCGGTCAACTATGCGTGCGCTTCGGTTCCGCCGCGATGAATTTCGCGGTAGATCTCGGCCATGCGCTTTCGCTCGAGGGGTTCGGCGCTGATCTCGGTGATCGTGGCCGTCGGGGGGTGCTCCGGCGGAGAAGGCACGGCTCCTGAACCACCGGTCATCTCGCCCGTGCCCGGGCCGAGGCCCCCGTCCCCCGACGCGCTGGATCAGCTCTACTCCCGCGAGCATCTGCTCGAAATCGCGATCGAGCTCGCTCCGGCAGACTGGGAGCAGCTTCGCGGTGAGGGTCGCGGTCTCATCGAAGGCTTCCTCGGCCCGGGCCGCGAGTCTTTCGAGTACACGGAGTTCAACGGCACGGCGAGCGTCGACGGCCAGCGCTACACCAACGTCTCGATCCGCAAGAAAGGCTACCTCGGCTCGCTCTCGCGCCCGCGCCCGTCGTTGAAGCTCGACTTCGGTGAGGTCGAAGCGGCGACCGGAGCCGAAGCAGGGCGCGTCTTCGAACGTCTGACGCTGAACAACAACCGCGGCGACAACACGCGCGCGCGCACCTGCCTCGCCTACGACCTGTTCGCGAAAGCGGGCGTCCCGGCGCCGCGCTGCAATCTGGCGCACGTGGTCGTCAACGGCGAGGATCTGGGCACCTACAGCAACGTCGAACCGATCAAGAAGCCGATGCTGGCGCGAAACTTCGGCGACGACACGGGCAACCTCTACGAAGGCCAGCTGATCGACCTGGTCGAACAGGACGAGCCGAAGTTCGAGCTGAAGACCAATGAGCAAGCGGCCGAACGCAGCGATTTACACCGCTTGATCGCGGCGGCCGGCGCGAGCAGTCCCTTTCCGGAACGGCTCGCCGAGCTGCTCGACATCGAGCGCTTCCGCGACTTCTGGGCGATGGAGACGCTGACGGGGCATTGGGACGGCTACGCCGGCAATCGCAACAACTTCTACCTCTACGACAACCCGGCGACCGGGCGCTTCGAGTTCATCCCCTGGGGGACCGACGGCGCTTTCACCGAGGGCATCCCCGGGGACGCCGTCAATACCGGCCAGACGGTGCTGGCGCGTGCGTTGCTCGCCAACAGGCTCTACGCATTGCCCGACCAACGTGCGCTGTTCCGCGCGCGGCTCTCGGCGCTGAACGACGCCGTCTGGGACGGCGGCGCATTGGTGCGCGAGCTCCAGCGTATCGAAGCGCTGGCGCCGGATGCATTGCCGGAAGCGACCGCGGCGCTCGCCGAGCACCTCGAGACGCACGGGAACGAGCTGCGCGCTGCGCTACGCTCGCCAGCGCCCGATTGGGTGCAGCTCGACGACGCGCCGAGCCCGTGCGCCGGCGCGATTTCCGAGCTTCGCTTCGAGTTCGCGACCGATTACGGGGCGCTCGAAGGCATCGAGCTCGGGCTCGGCCGCTTCAGCGGGGAGCTCAGCCTCGACGGCGCCTCCTTCGTCGTCCCCGACAGCGCCTGGTTCGGGCGCGCCGGTGTCGAGAACCCGCGCGCGGACACCACGGTCACGCTGCGTGCGCTGGGCTTCCTCGACGACGGGCGCGGTGTGCTGTTGCAGATCAGCATCCCTCCCGAAGAGTTCTCGCCCGGCGTGCGTTCGCTCCACGGCTTCGAGACAGCGGGGCTGATCGTCGCGCTCCGCGGTGCGGACTCGCGCTTCGTTGGCTTCATCAGCGACGGCACGCTCGCGTTGGATGCCGCGAGCGCTGTCTCGGGCGCTCCCGTGGAGGGACGCCTGGAGGGAAAGCTCCTTCAGCTCGCATGCGCCGGGCTGGACTGAGCCGGCTGGCGCTCGGTAAATCGACTTTTCCAAACCGGCGCGGCCCAGATCTTTGCCGCGATCTGCAAAGCGCCCGCCCCGAATGTGAAAAACGATAAGTTCTGCCGGGAAGAGCGCTGCGTTTCGCGCGGCCGAGCCCTACTGGACGCTGCTCGACTGTGGGATACCAGGCGGCAGCTTCCCGAACGGAAAGGTTCTCCGATCATGCGGTTCGCCAAGCACGTTGGCCTCGTCTCCGTCCTGAGTCTGGTCTCGCTCCCACTCGGCTGCAGCAGCGAGGACGATCCCGCGCCGCCGTCTGCCGCAGCCGGCTCGTCGGGCTCTTCGACCGCGCCGATGACCGGAGGTACCAGCAGCGGCTCGGGCGGAACCGCTCCCACCACGACCGGAGGTCAGCTCGGACAAACCGGCGGCGCGGCTCCTACGGCGGGAGGCTCATCACCCTCCGGGGGTGGAGGCACGAGCGGTGGAACCCCGGCGGGAGGCGCACCGGCCGGAGGCGCGAGCGGTGGGACTCCGGCGGGAGGCGCAGCGTCGCCC
>JALYWZ010000851.1 GCA_030852505.1 Myxococcota bacterium
CCCTTCGCTCGGGGGCTCGGCGGCGCCGCCCGTCGCGCTCTTCCCGCCCATTGCAGATCCGCCCGAGCTGCCGCCGTTCGTTGCTCTGCCACCTGTGGTCGACCCGCCGCCAACCGGTGCCGGGCTGCCACCCGTGTCACCGGCAGCCGAGCTCGCCGAGCCGCCGCTCGAGGGCTTGCCGCCCGCTGAATTCCCGCCGGTTTCCGCAGCAGAGCCGCCGGCTCCTCCGCTCTCGGGGTCCGGTGGAAAAGGGTGCGTCACTTCTTCCGCGCAGGCCGCGACCAGCACCAAACCGGAGACCGCCAGCGCCGAGGCTCGAAGAGGGAAAGCGGACATGCACCACCTACGAACCCCGAGGCTACGCTCGCGGCTCAGCTGAGCGCGCTCAGGCCACGTTCGACCGATTGCGCCCGCCGCGCTTGGCGGCGTAGAGGGCGGCGTCGGCGCGCTGAACCCACGACGTGGGGGATTCACCGGGTTTGAGGGTGGCAATGCCGATCGAGATGCTGGCGCGCGCTTCCACGTCGCCAGCTCGTGTGATGTGCGCGAACTGAGCTTCGCGCATGCGCTCGGCGCGCTCGGCGACCTTTTCGGGGGAGCCTTCGCGGACGACGATCGCGAACTCTTCGCCGCCGTAGCGGGCGACGAAGTCTTCCTTGCGGAGGAAGTGACGCACCAGGTTCTCCGACACGGCTTTCAAGACCTGGTCACCGAAGGGGTGGCCGTACTGGTCGTTGATGGCCTTGAAGTGGTCGACGTCCACGAGCAAGAGACAGGGCATGCTGCCGAGCAGGAGCGCGAGGGCTCCGACCTTCTCGACCTCTTGGTCGAAGGCGGCGCGGTTGTAGAGGTTCGTGAGGGAATCGAGGGTGGCCTGGGTGCGCACGGCCGCGAGCTCGCTGCGCAGTGTCTGCACGCGGCCGCCGAGCTCCGACAGCTGCTCGCGCTCGCGTTGCCGCCGCCGATCGATCGAGCTCTCGACGGCGGAGGCCATCTGTTGTGCCTCTTCGCGGATGGCCTCGGTGTCGTTCCCCTCGATCGCACGGCGCAGCGCGCCGAGCCGGCGTTCGATCTGGGCGTCGCTCGTGTGTTCCTCGGCGACGCTCGCCGAGAGGCAGCTCGCAAACGCCTGGAGCGCCTGCCGCAGGTTGCCGATACCCCGCACCACGAAGTCCTGCTCTTCACGGCGCTGGTCGCGCACGACCTTCAAAGCAGACGCCCAGTCGCGCCGGGAAGGGGGACCGGCGGCTTCACTATCGCTCGTCGCGCCGAAGAACACGTGTCGGGCGAGCTGCGTGAACCGCGTCCTCGTCTCTTCGGCGGGGGATTTGTCCGTGTCGAACGCGTAGTCGCCCAGCACCGTCAGGACCTGCCCCAGCGTATCGACCGCTCGCTCGAGCCGTTCGATGTCCAGCTCTCGAGGGGAGGGTGCCGAGGCCGCGCTGGCGTTCGTCGGGAAGCTGCCACTTGCGCTGCGCGGGCCGAGGCTGGACGCCATGTTCTGGCAACGGCCGCTTGCCGCCGCGGCTTGAGCGAAATCGGCGAAACCCGAGAAGCCTCTGGATGCGCGGACCGTACAACAGCGCAGGACCTCGCCGATTTCGGCTTGCCGGACCCGGTTCTCGGCTGAAGAGTAGCGCCCCATGTCCGACCGAGCCGAGCTGTCCCAAGCCCGCCGCATCGTGGTCAAGATCGGTTCGAGCTCGCTCTCGAGCGACACCACGCTGATCCCGCGCCTGGCCGCGGAGATTTCGGGCTTGCTTGGCGAGCGGCGCGCCGTGGTCGTGGTCTCGAGCGGCGCGATCGCGCTCGGCTGCGACAGGCTCGGCTACCGCACGCGGCCGAAGGAGATGGGGCGCCTGCAAGCGGCAGCGGCGGCCGGACAGAGCGCCCTGATGCGCCGCTACGACGAGGCCTTTGCGCAGCTGAACCACCAGACGGCGCAGGTGCTGCTCACACACGCGGATCTATCGAGCCGCGAGCGCCTGAACAACGCGCGCAATGCCTTCTCGGAGCTGATCGACGCCGGCGCGGTGCCGATCGTGAACGAAAACGACACTGTCTCGACCGAAGAGATCAAGTTCGGCGACAATGACCAGCTGGCGGCGATGGTGGTGCCGCTCGTGGGCGCCGACGCGCTGGTCTTGCTCACGGACGTGGAGGGCGTGCTCGACGAGCAGGGCCAGCGCATCCCCCACTTCGCCAAAGATCAAACGATCGGGCAGATCACCGGCAGCGGGCCGCGCGTCGGCACCGGCGGCATCCACAGCAAGCTCGACGCCGCGCACAAAGCGGCGCGTTCGGGTGCCAACGTCGTCATCGCTCGCGCCCTGCGCAGCGGCGTCCTGCGCGAGCTGTTTGCCGGCGACGACGTCGGAACGCTCGTGCCGCGCGAAGTCGCCCCGCTCCGCGCACGCCAGCACTGGATCGCCTTCACCCTGCGTCCCAGCGGCGCGCTGCTGCTCGATCGCGGCGCGGTCGAAGCCGTGCGCGCCGGCAAGAGCAGCCTCCTGCCCGTCGGCCTCACCGGTGTATCCGGCGAGTTCAACGCCGGCGACGCGGTGCGCCTGATCGGCCCCGACGGCGTCGAAGTCGGCCGCGGCCTCACACGCCTCAACGTCCTCGACGCCGCGCGCAGCGCCGGAAAAAAGGGTGACGACCTCGACAACCTCTTCGGCCCCCACGGCCGCGAAGTGGTGGTGGTGCACAAAGACGATTTGGTCGTCGTGGGCGCGTAGCAAAGCCGCTTCACGGCCTTTTGCGATCGGGCAACAAGAAGGTTGGAAGAGGAGAAGGGCGGGAAGGGATTTTTTCGGGAGGAGCTGGGGCTTCGTCACGAGCTGGGATTTTGCGGGGGCCTTGGTGACCAGTCCGCAAGAGAGGGAGCCTGGTGATG
>JALYWZ010000852.1 GCA_030852505.1 Myxococcota bacterium
CCGATGTCGAGGTCCTGGCGGCGGAGTTCGGCATAGCGCATGCGGCCGCGGTGTTCGGCGAAGTGCTTCATGATGTCCAGCAGCCGCTTCCGCCGTCCCTTGTTGCCCGGGCCGGTGATGGGGATGGGTATCCGCTTCACGGCGCCGTGTAGCTGCGACGAGCTGACGGGCACAAGCTCAGCGGCGTGACGGAGCCATCGCGCAAGAGCTGCGGAACTCTTTTGGGTCGATCAGCCCGTGTCGAGAGGCGCGTCCGGGATCGAGATCGGGCCGAGCTCGGCGGCGAGAGCGCTCGGATCAAGCCGCTCGCGAGTTCGTGCCCAGAAGAGCGGGGTGAGCTCGAGCATGCGGTGCTCGGGCCAGACTGGCACGAGGCGGATGAGGCAGCGCAAGTACTCCTCGGGGTCGAGGCGGTGCAGGCGCGCCGAGCCGACCAGGGAAAACCAGGTGGCGGTGCTCTTGGCGTGGTCGTCGCTGCCGCAGAACAACCAAGCCTTTCTGCCGGTCGCTACAGGCTTGATCGCGCGTTCGGCCCAGTTGTTGCTGAGCACGAGCCGGCCATCGTCGAAGAAGCGCTGCAGAGCCTCGCGATGGTTGTGGGCGTACTCGAGCGCCGTGCGCACCAGGCCACGCTGCTCTTTGAAGGTCGGCCTGTTCTGATCGACCCAAGCGAAGAACGCGCTCACGTGCGGTCGCAGGTGCGTCTCGCGCAGCTTTTTGATCTCTCTCGGCGGCTTCTTCTGCCACGAAGCGTCGAGCTCGAAGATACGGCCGATGCGCGCGAGCCCTTCGCGGGCCACCGTGTTCTTGGCGACGGCGCCTTCCCAGAAACGACGGCGCGCATGATACCAGCAGCCGACCTCGACGCGCTCGGCCCCGTCGTGCTCGACGTCGTGCTTCGACTCGGCGAGCTTCTGCTCGTCACTGAAGAGCACGTCGAAGACGCTCTTCGCGTCCGCCTGGACGTAGCCGCTGAAGCCGCGAAAGCGCCCGTAGATTGCGGTGCTCGTCTCGCGCTCCAGGTAGTCGAACAAGATGTGGTCCCGATCGGCGATCTGAACGAGGAAGTGCCCCTTTTTACAGGGCTGTCGCGTGCGGTCGTTAGGGATGGGCTGCACGCAAACGCCGGTAGCATCGGTGGCGACACAGAAGGCCGTCGCGAGCGCGTGCTGGCGCATCGCTGCAACGACGGTTTCGCCGAGCCGATCGCCAGCCGTCTTCTTCCAGCGCGACAAGGTTCCACGGTCGATCGGGATCCCGTCACGGCTGCAAGAGTCCTCGATACGGAACAGCGGCATTCCCTTGCCGATGTTCTCCATGACGACGTGGGCCACGAGCGATGGCGTCGCGATGGCGCTCGGCAGCATCTCTTCGGGCATCGCCGTGGTGATGACGTCGGTGTTGCCCGCGGCGTCGACGGTCTTGTAACGAACGCGAGCGATCACCAGCCGGCGCTTGCCGCCGCGCTGATGCGCGATCTTGCACGTCTCCTCGAAGCCGTGCCGGACCACCTTGCCTTCGGCGACCAGCGCTTCGAGGTGCGGGTCGGGGATCTCGATCCGCTCTTCGGGGAGCGGCAGTGAGCGGAGGTCGCGACGGCCGGTGCCACGATTGCCCTTGCGATTGCCCCGACGCTTGCCGTCTTTCGCAGGCTTGCCGTCGTCCGCCTCGTCGTCGCTGCCGCCCGACGCCATTCCAAGCGTGCCGGCAAGCAGATCGAGCTCGCGAAGCTTCTGCATGTATTCGAGCTCGAGCTGGCGCGTATCGACTCGCTCGGCCTTCGCGATGAAGAGCCGGCGCTTGAACAGCTCGAGCTCTTGGCGCAGACGCTCGTGCGACGCGCGCAGCCGATCACGCTCCTTCTCCAGCTCGGCGATGCGGGCCGCGAACTCCGCGCGCTCTCGCTCGACGGCTTCGCGTAGCTCGGGATGAGCTTCGAGGTGCTTGGCTAGAACGTCCGCGTGCAACACCTCGCTCGTGCCAAAGCGGAGCGTCGTTTGTCCAGAGCTTTCGCTCGCGCGTTGCGCTTTCTCAGTGTGCGCACCGCCGAACTCGTTGCGAGACAGGGTCGAGCTCGACGTCGATCCCATCCAGCAAGTCGTCGAGCTCGCGCTCGCTGAGCTCTACGCTCGTCATGCCGGGCCGCAGCGCCTCCGGAACCCTGAAGGTGCGAGAGTCCAAACGCTTGTAAAACAGGCACATCCCCGACCCGTCGAAGAACAGGATCTTCAGCGCGCTCTTGCGCTTGCCGAAGAACACGAACAACCCGCCGCTGCGAGCGCTCCGGCCGATCTGCTCCTGTTCGATGCCGGCGAGCCGCTCGAATCCCCAGCGCAGATCGATCGGCGCGAGAGCCACGAAGATTTCGACGCCGCTGGGAATCACTTGCGACCTCCCGCAGACGCGAGCAGCGCCTCCAACACGACCATCAGCGTTTCTCGATCGGCGACCGCACCGACCTCGACGCGAGCGTCGCCCACCGTGATCCCGATCGTGGAGCCCGCCTTCGGCTCGCGCTTCGCCGTCACCCGCGCGAAGCGCACCTTTCCGGCGCGATGCGCCGGCTTGGCAGCGCTTCGCCGCAGCCGCCAGGCCCACCACTTCAGATTCCTCGCGCTGTACCCCCGTCCCTCACAGAACGCAGCCGCGTCCCTCCCGCTCGCTTCCCACGCCTCTACTCGTTTCGCCCATTCCGCTCGATTCGACATGCGGAGCAGCGTGCGGTGCCGAGCGCCCACTCGCTACACGGGCCCGTGAAGCGGATACGGGATGGCGGCGTAGGCGCGGCTCAACTCGGTGGCGAGCACGCCGAGGTCGCCGCGGCGCAGGCGCCTCTGTTGCTCGGCAACCCACGCGGCGAGGCCCTCGCTTCCCTCGCTGTGCAAACAGCCGC
>JALYWZ010000853.1 GCA_030852505.1 Myxococcota bacterium
ACGTAGGCCACGGCGGCGGGGAGCGCGCCGGCTGCCAGCGTGAGCACCAACAGCGCGACGCAGAGGCGCGGGCTCGTGCTCCAGACCAGCGACAGGGCCCGACGCGAATACGAAACGATCTCAGAAAGCCCGATCCCGACCGCGCTCACGGGTACAGGTGAGGCGTTTTTGACACGTGAAGAGGACAGCGAGCTCACCATGCGCGCCGGCCGTGCCGCTTTCAACCCTCTGAACGAGCAGGACCGATGCGCGTCACCGCCGCGCCGCGTAGACTCGCCGGCCCAAGGAGGTCTTAGCCATGACGATTGAAATCGGTGCCCGCCTGCCCGAAGCGACTCTGCGTGAATCCATCGAGTTCGGGGACGTGTGTCCCGTCGCCCCCGAGACCGTCAGCGTGACGGAAGCCACGAAGGGCAAGAAGATCGTGATCTTCGGCGTGCCCGGCGCGTTCACCAGCACCTGCTCCGAGCGCCACTTGCCCGGGTACATCCAGTCGCTGGACGCCCTCCGCGCGCGCGGCATCGACGAAGTCTGGTGCGTGGCCGTCAACGACGGCTTCGTGATGGCGGCCTGGGGCAAGTCGCAGAACGCGATCGGCAAGCTCCGCTTCCTCGGTGACGGCTCCGCAGAATTCGCCAAAAAGCTCGGCCTCGAGCGCGATCTGACCGCGGCCGGCATGGGCATCCGCATGCAGCGCTTCTCGATGTTCGTCGACGACGGCGTGGTCAAGACGCTCAACGTCGAAGCCTCCGGCAAGCTCGAAGTCAGCGACGCCGCGACGATGCTGCGCCAGGTCGGCTAACCGCTAGCGCATCCCGACTTCGTGCATCAGGAAGGCGAAGGCCTGGGCGCGCTGCTCGACGAGCGAGCGGATCGTGTCGCCGCCGCCGTGGCCGGCCTTGGTCTCGATGCGCAGCAGCACCGGGCCACCCGTGGAGCGGCCCTGGAGCATGGCTGCGAACTTGCGCGCGTGGAGTGGGTCGACGCGGTCGTCGTGGGTGGCGCTGAGCAAGATGACCGACGGGTAGCGCGTGCCAGCGTTCACGTGGTGATACGGCGACAGCGCGAGCAAGAACGGGAAGTCGGCCGCGTTGCTCGCGCTGCCGTACTCCTCGATCCAGGTTTGCCCCGAGCCGAAGCGGTCGTAGCGGAGCATGTCGAGCAGAGGCACACCGCACAGCACGGCGCGATACAGCTCCGGTCGCTGGACGAGCGCGGCGCCGACGAGCAGGCCGCCGTTCGAGTCGCCGCGGATCGCGAGCCGCTCCTTCTGCGTGTACCCGGAGGCGATCAGGGCCTCGGCCACGGCGTGGAAGTCGTCGATGCTGTTCTGCTTACTGTGGAGCATGCCCGCCTGGTGCCAGGCCTCGCCGTACTCGGCTCCGCCGCGCAGGTTGGCGAAGGCGGCGCTGCCGCCGTGCTCGAGCCACGGCACGATCGAGCCCCAGAACATCGGCGTCAGCATGTCGCCGAAGCCGCCGTAGCCGTAGAGCAAGAGTGGCCGCGTGCCGTCTCGCGGCGCATCGCGCGCGCTGACGACGAAAGCCGGGACGCGGGTGCCGTCCTTCGAACGCGCGAAGAGCTGCTCGACGACGTAGGGCCTCGGATCGAATGGCACCTCGACCTGGTACTCGAGGGCGAGCCCACCCTTCGCGATGCTGGTGCGAAAGTGCTGGGACGGCTCGGTGAAGGTCGTGAAGGCGAGGGTCGCGTCGTCGTCGTCGGGGTGGCCGCTGAGCGTGGCGGTGCCGATGCCGGGTAGCGGGGCCGTGCGCTCGAAATGGCCGTCCAGATCCCGCACCTCGATCCGCGTCTTGACGTCGTCGAGGTAGGTGAGCACCAGCTTCTTCCCGAGGGCTTGTGCCCACTGCAGGGTGCGCGTCGGGTGTTCGGGGACGAGCTCGAGCCAGCGCTCGCGCGCGGGCCGCGCCGGGTCCACGCGAAAGACGCGGCCCCGTGGCGCGCCCTCGTCGCTCACCACGTAAATCCGGCCGCGGTAAGAGAACGGGTAGTAGTTGGCGGGCTTGCCGCGGATCAGCTCTTTCCAGCGGGCCTTCGGATCGCGGAGATCGAGGAACCAGACGTCGCGCGAGACCCAGCCGTGGCGGACCTCGTAAAACAGGTACGGATCCGAGTCGAGCGAGCTCGAGACGTTGGCAAAGGTCGTCGGATCACCGGTCTTCTGCCAGATCACGGCGTCCCTGGCGGGGTCGGTGCCGAGGCGGTGCTTGCGGATCTCGGCGTAGCCCGGCCGCTCTGCGGTAGGCACGGCGCCGGGCGGAGGGACCCAGGTGTAGTAGACGCTGCGATCGTCGAGGGACCAGCCGAGCTGCCACGAGTACTTCGCGCCCTCGAGCACATCGGGCAATTGCCGGCCCGTCCCCACGTCGATGAAGTGCAGCGAGGCCTCGTCCGCGGCATTCTTTCGGACCTGGTAGGCGATGGTGTTGCCGTCGCGGCTGACCGACCACGCGCCGAGCGAGGTGGAACCGTCGCTCGACCAGGTGTTGGGATCGAGCACCGTACGCGCTTCGCCGTGCTTGCCCTGCCGGAAGCGAACGACATCCTTCTCTTGTGAAGCGGCCCGCTCGCTCCAGAAGTAGCGAGAGCCCGCGCGGAACGGCGGCTCGCGCTCGGCGACGTAGTAGAGCTCGGCGAAGCGACGGCGCAGCTCCGCCGTCAGCGGCAGCGCGTCGAGGCGCTCACGCGCGAAGCGATCCTGCGCCTCTGCCCAGGCTTGGACCTCGGGGTCTTCACCGTTCTCGAGCCAGCGGTACGGGTCTTCGACGCGGACGCCGTGCAGCGTTTCGCGCACCGCAACGACGCGCGTCGGCGGGTACGCGAGCTTCCCCGAAGCGCTGGCAGCGGCGGGCGGCCGAGCTGCGGGC
>JALYWZ010000854.1 GCA_030852505.1 Myxococcota bacterium
GGCCCGCGCCGGCCGAGCCGCGCGATCAAGTTGGCGTTGCCGAGACCAGCTGCGCCGCGCGCGCCGCGCGCGAGGATGCCGATACCGAAGATCAACAGCGCGAAGCCGCCGACCAGGTTGCGAAACGGCTTTCTGTAGTTCGCCGTCTTGACCTGCAGCGGGTACGGCTTGCTGCGCTCGTCACCGGCGGAGACGCGGATCTTCACGCGCCCGACCGGCAGATCCGACGGCAACCGCACCACGAGCGCGCCGTTTCGGCGGGCCAACACGGACAGCTCTTCTTTCCCGGCAAAGGCCCGGACCGGCACGCGCTCGGCAGCTCCCTCGTAGCTGACCGTCACGGCCGAGCCGGCCACGGCATCGGTCGGCGAAACCGCGATCACGTCGAGCCGCTGCTCGGGCGCCGAGTCCGAGCTCGACAGGTGCCCCGCGTCGAGCGTCGCGGCCGGCTCGCCGTCGGGCAACAGAAAGTACACGAGCACGATCAGGCAGCTCGCGACCCAGGCAGAAACCAAGCGGAACGCCCGTCTCGGGCGGTGTTCAGCTTGCGCCATGAACGGCTCCCGAGGCCGCCACGAACTTGCTGAACGAAATCGGTGCCACGCACGCGCGATCGAGCGCTCGCGAAAGCCAGCTCGGGGTCGCGGAGTGCTGTTTGACCTCGATCACTGCCTCGTCGAGCTCGCCGCGCACGGGACCGAGCTCGTTTCTGACCAGCGGACGCGGGCGGGTCCATAGATCCGGCTCGGGCGCGTAAAACGCCAGACCGAGATCGATCGTCACGCGCAGGCTCCCGTCGTCCGCTTGAAACGGCAGGCGCCGGTAATTGACGAGACAAGACGGCTCGAGCGGCTCGTCGAGCTCGCGGCAGTAGCCGACGATGGCTTCGAGGCCGCTCCACGTCGACTCGTCGAGCCCGAGCTCGGGCGCGGCGAACGCGTCGGGCACGACCCTGCCGCTCGTGAACAACGAGGGCACGCCGCGCTTGGGCACGCGTAGGCGCTGCTTGGCCGTGCGATCGTTGTGCTTGCGCTTGAGCTCGAACCACACCCAGGGCTGATAGCGCACGATGTGCTCGGGCTCCGTCGCGAGCTCGGTCAGCGACGGGTGCAGATCGTAGTACTCCTTGGCGCGGAACTTGACGTTGGCTTCGACGTTGGAAATTGCCGCGCGGTAGTGCTTTCGCGACGGGGTGTCGAAGTAGATCGTCGTCACGTAGTGGTGCGGATCCGGCAGACGGTTCGCACCTTCACCGAGGTAGCGGTGCGAGGAGAGCCGCCGCTCGAGGTCGGCGAGGAACGCACCTAGCCTGTCGCTTCGGAGCAGGTACTTGAGCTCCTGGCGTTCGGCCGTGATGCGCTCGTCGGCCGAGCTCGGGGCGGACTCCTCGACCGACAACATCAGTTCACTTGGTACTCCGTGAGCTCTTCGATCTGGCCGCCGGTCTCCTTCACCTTGCCGACGTTGGGCACGTACCAGTACGTCTTTTCGTTCATCGAGCCGCTGACCTTGCGCAGCACGACGGCGTCGAACGTGCCGGCTGGGACCGTCACGGACTCGATGCCGTCCACGAACCAGCGGTCGTTGGTGGCGATGTCGTTGGTCGCTTCGCCCCCGACCCGGATCTTGTTCTCTTTGTACGACTCGAGCCAGGTCGCGCCCACCGCGACGTGCGCCGCGGAGCTGTCGACGTGGAGCTTGTGCGGATCCCAGAACTCCTCGAGCTCGAGCTGCTTCGTCGAGCGGCTGAACGACTGTTCGCGGTAGCGGACCACGCGCTCGCCGTCGAGCGCCTGCCAGCTCCGGGTCTCGTCGAGATCCACGCCGTCGCCGGTGTCGTTCTTGTGGGTGATGACGAGGTTCGCCATCTTGTCCTTGTTCGGACCCGTCCCGCCGACGGGCTCGAGCTCACCGACCGTCGTGCGCTTGGTCGTCACCGTGCCGTCCTCGGTCACGCGGTACGTCCAGCTGTTGCCGACGGTCCAGGGCAGGAGCGGACCGCGCGACATCGCGGGAGCGCCGCCGCCGCCGCTCGAACCAGCCACGCCCGGGCCACCGCCGGTCGCACCCGAGGTGCCTCCGGTCGAATTGCCGTTGTCTTCTCCTGGATCCTCGCTGCCACAGGCCAGGGCCAGCACGGCCAACAACGAAACGGCGAAACCTCGAACCACATTCATGATCGGCGCATCTCCCTTGACGTTCAACCGTCGAGCTCCCCGCCGGCATTCTTGAGGCGGTGGAGCCCGAGGTACATTGCAGCCACGTGTTTTAGCAGCGACACGTTGCCGGGGTACTTTTCGAGCTGGCGCTCGACCAGAGCCTTGCCGCGCGGGCCGTCGGCGAGCGGACCGAGGGTTTTCGCCACGGTCGATGGCCAGAGATCCGCGCAGCGCTCGCGAAGCTGCCAGGCCTCGGCGTCGTCGAGCGAATCCAAGCTGTCGATGGCCTCTTTGCAGTCCGTGGCCACGGCTTGCCGCATCGCCCATGCCCGCGGATCGGTGACGCGCCTGAGCGAGGCCATCACCACCTTGGGGGCGCGGTGCAGACTCTCCTCGCGCCAAGTAAAGCTGCGCGGGCTGACCACACCGATGAGTGACGCGAGAGCCGCGACGGGCGCTGCGACGCGCGCCGATTCACGCACCGCCCAAGCGCGCTCGTCGTCGAGCCCGGTCACCGACTTGCAGGCGGTTTTCGCCTCTTCGTAGTCGCGAGCGAGCCCGTTACCGACGCGCTTCAGCCACTGGTCGCGCAAGGCCCAGGCGCGATCACCCGCGAGGGTAGCGAGCGAGCTCACCACCTGCTCGGAGTGACTCGCATACTGGCGATCGCGGATGCTCCAGGAAGCCGCGTCGTCGAGCCCCTCGCACGAGGCGAGCACGTCGGC
>JALYWZ010000023.1 GCA_030852505.1 Myxococcota bacterium
CGCCGCGGGGGCACCCGGCGTCGAGATGGACTGCGCGAGCGGCGGTCAGTGTGCGCCGGCCGTTCCTGCGGGCTGGTCCGGTCCGCTCGCGATCTACGAAGGGTCCGAAGACGACCTCCCCGAGTGCCCGAACGGCCCGCAGCTGTTCGACGCCGGTGTCCGAGCGGCGCAGGATCCGCTCGGCTGTGCGCCGTGCATCTGTGGCGGCGTCAACGGCGGCAGCTGCTCCCTCTCGGTGCGCACCTACAACGACGAGGGCTGCACGATCGAGACCAGCTCCGACGACTTCACGACCAGCTGCCAGGTCCCGATCACGAGCACTGCCTTTCGCTTCGAAGGTTTCGAGCTCACTGGCGGAAGCTGCAACCCCTCCGGCGGCAACCTCACCGAGCGCCCCGAGCCGCGGTTTCAATCCGTCGCGCGAGGCTGCGCGCTCGAGCCCGTGGAAGCCCCTGGCTGCGAACGCGGCTCCGCCTGCCTTCCCGAGCCCACCCTGCCCTTCCGCGACGCGATCTGCGTGTTCCGCGTCGGAGATCACGACTGCCCCGCTGCTTATCCGGAGCTGCGAACCTATTACACCGGACTCAGCGACGACCGCACTTGCAGCAGCTGCGGCTGCCGCGCCCCGACCGAGTGCTCCGGCACGCTCCTCGCTTACAACTCCCAGGCCTGCACGATCGACGAGCCCGACTTCAGCAGCCAGCCGATTCCGCTCGGCGCGATGGGCTCGTGCCGCCGCGTCGCAGACTTCTCCGTGCTCGCGCTCGAGCTCACCGACGTCGAATACGCGGGCGGCTGCGAGCCCATTGCCCCGGTGAGCACGCAGGGCAGCGTGTCTGCGGAAGGGCCGATCACGGTGTGCTGCTTGTAGGCGTCCAGCGATACTCGAGTCAGCGTAGCCGAAGTGAGAGCCCTGCCCACCTATCCGAGCGTGCGCAGCGTCGATCGAGCGCCAGGGATCCCACCACAACTCCACCACCGCGTCAGCGTCGGACTCTGAGACACCTGCGTCGCGGACCAATACCTGACGAACGACTCTGCGTGGGCGAATCTGTCAGGGCTCGAATACGGATCCACCAAATCTTCCTCTCCTCAACCTTTGTTCGATTCCTCTGACAGCTAGCTCGATTCTTCTTGACGAGATTTTGGCAACGGAGCCGCTCACGCCCAAGGACGACTCAGAAATACCCCAACGCTGGGCTCCCACTGACGCGAGCTGAAGCGAAGTCGGTGACGATGACTCTCGACGCGTTTTGATCCGCTAGAACGGGCACAACGTGGCACCGGCGAGCACGGAAATTCGAGGTGTAGAGTCTCGAGCATGAACACTGGGGAAAAGACGGAGCGTGGTGAGCTCATGATTTCGGCGCTATCGGACGCGGAATTGCTGGCGAACACCCGCGGGCTGATCGGTCGCTCGAATCAGGTGCTCGCGGCCTTGCTGGCGCACCTGGGAGAGGTCGATGCGCGGGGATTATACCGGCAGCGGGCGTGCTCGAGTTTGTTTGCCTATTGCGTGTATGAGCTCCGATTGTCGGAGGACGAGGCCGTCCGGCGCGTTGCCGCGGCGCGATTAGTGCGGAAGTTCCCTGAGTTGCTGAACGCCATCGGCGCGGGCGAGCTCCACCTCACGGGCCTGCTCTTGCTCGGGCCGCACTTGACGCGTGAAAACTTCGGGGAGGTGATGGCGCGCGCCAAACACCGCAGCAAAAAGGAGATCACGAAGCTCGTACGGATCCTCGATCCGCTTCCGGACGTCCCAGCGCGGATCGAGGCCCTCGGACCCGCGCACGCCACGGCAGCTCCCAAGCCGACGTGGGCAGAACAGGTGGCGTCCTTCTGCCCGGTGCGTGAGCTCCTCCCGGGCGAAAGGCCGAAAGATTGGCTCGAGCCCGACGCTTTACCCGCGCCGGCGCGGATTGAGCCGCCGTTGCGCTTCAAGGTGCAGTTCAGCACGACCGACGAGTACGTCGATTTGATGGAACGGGCGGCCGCGCTGCTCTCGAGCCGTGGTGAGCAGAACGGCATCGAAGAGATCCATTTGCGAGCCCTACGCTTACTGGTCGAGCGGTTGGAGAGGCGCCGATTCGGCGCGCCTGCGAACGAATCCAAAAAAGCATCCGCGCCGGCGCGGCGTTCCCGTCACATCCCGGCGCGCGTTCGCCGCCTCGTCTTCGAGCGAGGCGGCGCGCGCTGTACCCATGTCGACGACGCCGGTCAACGTTGCCGCGCGACCCACCGGCTCGAATTTCACCACCTCGTACCCTTCGCTCTCCGGGGCGAGCACACACCGGACAATCTCACACTGCGTTGCGCGGCTCACAATGCACTTGCTGCGGAGCTCGATTTCGGACCGGAGCTCATCACCCGGGAGCGAGACTCGTGCCGGCACGAATCCGCCAGGCGTGCATCCTTCGAGACCAGGGGATGACCCTCAACACGCCTCAGATCAGAATGTCGCGCCCCCCCTATCCAGGATCTGTTCGACGCCGCAAACGCTGTTCGTTATCCGAGCACCGTCACTCGTACCTGAACTGTCCCCGAGTTTGTGCGCAGAACTTCGCCGAACTCGACGCGAAGGGTCTCCAAGTGATCGGACCAATGGCGGTGAACGGTGCACCGCCTTTCGTTGGAACTACCCTTGCCCACCTATCCGAGCGTGCCGAGCGCCGCTATCGTCGTTGGATGCGGATCGGAACGGCGCTGCTCTGTCTGGGGATCTCAGCGTGCGGAGGCGGGGACGACGACGGGGATGCTTCCTCCGAGGGCACGTGCTCCCTGCGCGCGGAGGTGAGCGGCGCGGCGTCGATTGAGTTCACGGGGAAGGACGACGCGGCGTGCCTGACTCAGCACAGTTTCGACACTGGGCTCGATGTGTCGTTCAGCGCGCTCGGGGGCAAGGGGGTGCTCGAGGTCGGGATAGACGCCGTGGCCGAAGGAGAAACCGGCGACGACTACGCGGCAGACGTCGCGGTCACGAGCGCCGACAAGAAGCGCTGGCGCGGGACGGCCTGTACAGTAGCGATCACGGAGCATGAGCTCCTCGAAGTGGAGGCCTCGGAGATCGGCGAGCTGCGGCACTACCAGGTCGCGGGCAACGGGCGCTGCGCGGAGCCGCTCGAGAGCGTGCCCGCGGGGAGCGAGGCCGTGACGGTGGACGCGTTCAGCTTTCGCGCGCAGTTCACCTGGAGAGGCTGAAGCGGAAGGCCGCACGCGGGCCTAATTGCGATTGGCGTGACCACGTAGGATCTCGAGCCGATTTTCGGGGGCGTCGGGCGAGAGGAAGTTCGGGATGGTGCTGGCGGTGCGGCGGGGGCGGCGCAAGAACTCGACGGGCCATTCGGTGACGCGCTCGCGGCGAACGTGGACGTACTCGCCCTTCGACGGCTCGTCGATGAACTCGCGTTGCAGGATCAGCGCGAGCGGCTCCTCGGCGCCGAGCGTGGTTTGCGAAAACTCGAGCGCTTCGGAGTAGGTCGCGAAGGCGTGATAGTAGGTATTGCCGTCGGAAAGGTCGACTGCACCGCGCTCGGGATGACACCACACGCGGTACTCGAGCACTTCGTCCCAGACGTAGCCGCCGCCGCACTTGGCGAGCGCCGGGTAGTCCCCGACGCGCTCCGCATCGACGACATCGGGAAAACCAAACGGATCCGCCATGCAGCGCGAATCGAGCCTAAGACACCGCCAGCAAGATGCAACGGGCAACCCGGCTCGTCTCCGAGGCGGAGCCCCCCAAAAAAACTTGGCGACGCTTGGCGTCCCCTGGCGCCTTGGCGACAAAAGCCTTTTCGTGACGTGCCGTAGACTACTTCTTCGCCCTGCGGAAGCGCTCGATGCGTTCGACCGTCGGTGGATGGGACGCGAGGTAGGCCGTGCCGTCGTCCTTGCTCTTGCCGCCGAGGTTCTTCTCTTCGAGCTTTTCGAGGATGTCGGCGAAGAAGTGGTGCGGGACGCCGGCACGGGTCATGTACTCGAAGGCGAAGCCGTCGGCTTCGGTCTCGTGCTCGCGGCTGTAGTGGGCCTGCGCGTAGGCCGCGGGGAGCGCCGCAGACAGCGTCGAGATCTGGCCGATGTCGCCGAGGTACGCGGAGACGAGCATGGCGATCGACGAGCTCTCGAGCGCGACGCGCAGCGAGTGACGGAAATGGACGTGGCCGATTTCATGCGCCAGGACGGCCAGGATTTCGCGGTCGTCCTTGGCGAGGTCGACGAGCTCGTCGGTGACGACGACCGTGCCGTCGGGGAGCGCAAAGGCGTTGGCGCCGAGGCCGTTGCGAAAGTGGAGGCGCAACGGGAGCTCGGGGTACTCGCGGGCCATGCGCTGGAACTCGCCGACGAGCTCGGCCTTGCGAACGTCACTGAGCTTGGACGGCGCGAGCACGGAGCGATCGAGGATCACGAGCGTGCTCTTGCCGAGGTCGTACGCGAGCTCGGCCGGGACGGCCTCGGCCAGACGCTTGGCCACCACGGGGATGCCCCAGCGAATGCCGGCGATGATGAAGACGAGCAGGATGCCCGCGGCGAGCAGCGCGCTCTTCCAGCGGGACTCGATCAGGTGAACGAGGTGCAGAGCGCGGCCGTGGCCCGCGCGGGCAGCGAGCGCGTCGAGCTGGGCGTGGTCGGAGCTCTCGGCGCGGGCATCGTCGGGAAAGGTGACGGAGCGCACGGTGTTGCCGATCCGCGGAGAGACCTTGAGCGATGCCAGGGCATGGGACTGCGGCGCGGCGAGGCCGTGCAAGCGCACGACACCCGCCACCTCGTCCACTTCGAGCTCGACAGGGTGAGCGCGGGTCGACTGGCCGTCGTAATAGGTGACCGAAAACCTCATCCAAGGCCCAGATCCAGGTCCAGATCCCCGAGATCGTTGGCTGCATCACCGAGGGCGCTGCGGCCCTGATCCAGGCCCAGGTTTTCGGCGAAGAGCGGGCCGAGGGCGTGGAGCGTGAGGTGCTCGGCGCGGTACTTGGCGAGGCGGATCTGAGCCCACGGGATCATCAAGCCGAGGCTGAAGAGGATCGCGACGGCATTGACGGCGTAGAGCTTGATCAGCTCGCGCGCGCGTTGGTTGGAGCTGAAGACGTGGTTTTCGATCTGAATGCCGCCGTAGACCAGGTTGCCGATCCGCGCGCGGACGAAGGCAGCCGGGATCAGCAGGTACGCGTAGACGACGCCCATGGCGGTGAACAAGAGCCAGGGAGGCGGCGGCTCGAAGCCGGAGGACTGCTTGGCGCTCAGGGCAGAGATCACACCGAATCCGACGAACAGGACGTACGCGGGCAGGACCATCCCGAGCGCCTTCAGGTAGACCATGAAATAGTCGTTGGAGCGAGTGCGCCAGGAGAACTCCTGATCACCGTAGTAGTGACGGGTGACGACGAACTGCGTGAGCTTCCACTGCATGTACGGGTAGCCGAGGCCGCACGTGATCAGATAGATGCCCAACATCTTCAGGTAGGTAGAGTAGGCCTCGCCCGTGCGGCCCGCGAAGGCGAAGCGGATGTTGCGAAAAGCCGAGTTTCTGGCGTTGAACGCCAGGGCTTTCACGACCAGCCAAGGCGAGGCGAACACGAGCAGCACGAGCAGGCCGACGTAGAGGACGGGCGAATACTGTTGTGAGACCGCGAGCACGGCGATGATGGCGCCGATCACGAGGCGCCCCTTCAAGATCTTGATCGGGTCGGCGAGGTAGTCGAAGCTCGTGCCTTCGACCCACGTGTGTCGATAAAAATACTGTTTGCGCCGGACCTTGGCCCACGCCGAGTAAATCCCGAGCGTGACGATCGAGAGCAGGGTGTTGACGATCCAGATCCGAAAATACTCGGACGTGTTGCCCGTGAACTGGAACGGCAACGCGCGCCAGGACTGCTGCGGCTCTGGGGGCGCCTGGTACTGCTGTGGCGCCTGCCATCCGGACTGCCCGTACGGATACTGATTCATCCATCCTCCATCCAAACCCGACCTACCAAGCGATGGAGTTTCTCGCAGTTCGCGGTCAGGGTCGAGCTGCGCGGAGTGTCCGTGTCGCGACGCGAGTGGTGTGCGTTCCTGGTGCGAGCGACGCTGTCGAGCGCTCGCGTGAGAGCTCTGCGCAGCGTGCACGCGGAGGTGTGTGCGTCGGCTGGAGTCAGCGCTCCCGGGAGCCCGCTCGGTTGCGATGTCCCGCCGCGCATCGCCCACACTGCAACATTTCGACTCAGCTTGATTTTCGCACTGTATGTCAGATTTGATAGAATTTTTGATGTCCTCGGCGGGGAGGCGGCACTGCAGGGGTGCGGCTGTTTGAGCCCAGGACCGGCATCGCCACGCGCGAAGCCAGGGCCGACTCGCGGCTTGGAACCGGAGAGTTTGATGAAGAAGGTTTCCAGAACAGAGCTCCGCCAATCCAGCGAGCTTGCCGTCTGCTGCTGTGCGCTGGCGTTCGCCTTCGCCTGCAGCGGTACCGTCGACGCAGACGGGCAGGGCGGCGCTCTCGGCGGACCGACAGCAGCGGGAGGTAGCGGAGGCACCCCGGCGAGCTCGTCGCAGGGTGGCAGTGCCGTAACCGGACCGGGGAACGCAACCGGTGCGACCGTGTCTGCGCAAGGCGGGGCCGGCGCGGTGAGCAGCGCTGGTGCGCCGCCCGTGGCAGCGGGCGCAGCGGGTTCATCGGCGACGGCCGGATTGCCGTTCCCGCAGGCCGCGCCGTTCGAGCCCGCGCCCGGCTTGCTTCGGCGCCTCACGCAGACGCAGTTCCGTAACTCCATCCGCGATCTGCTCGGCGTGACGGTCGATACGACGGACCTCCAAGAAGACGATTGGACCGGAGGCTTTGCGGCGATCGGCGCCGGCATCCTCTCCACCTCGGAGGATGGCGTCGTGGCTTTCCAGGCTCAGGTGGAAGCCGCGGTAAACAACGTGATTTCCGATGATGCGAAGCGCCAGGCGCTGCTCGGGTGCACGCCGAGCGGGGCGGCCAATGACGCTTGCATCCAGGGCTTCGTGCAGTCGTTCGGGTTGCGCGCGTGGCGCCGGCCGCTCGAGGCGGCGGAGGTGGAGCGGATCGTCGGGGTCGCCAGCAAGGCGGCAACGGAGCTCGGGAGCGCCAACGAAGCTGCGCGGTGGGCGGCGATTGCGCTCTTGAACTCGCCGAACTTCCTGTATCGGCCCGAGCTCGGCGCTGCGGGCGCGAACGGCGCGCTGCGCTTCACGGGCTTCGAGCTCGCGAGCCGGATCGCTTACTTGATCTGGAACAGCACGCCGGACAAGGCGTTGCTGGATCAGGCGGCGAGCGGCGCCCTCGCGAGCGCCGACGGCGTGCGCGCGGCGGTCACGGCGTTGCTGGATTCGCCGAACGGGCGCGAGGCGATGGGCGCCTTCGCCGAAGAGTACATGCAGCTCCACAAGGTCCTGTCGCAGGCCAAGGACCCGAGCCTCTACCCCGAGTACACGCCCACGTTGCAGGTGGCGATCGTGCGCGACACGCGCGAGACCTGGGCGAGCGTGGCCTTCGACGATGGCGCGAACACGCTGAGCGTCTTCACGACTCCCAAGGTCGTGGTGAACTCCGAGCTCGCGAAGCTCTATGGCCTCGACCCGAGCGGGCTCACGCCCACGACCTTCGAGACGCGCTCGCTGCCGCTCGACGGCAACCGGTTGGGCGTGATGAGCAAGCCCGGCTTCCTGTCGCAGTGGTCGAACCAACAAGAAGGCTCGCCCACGCTGCGCGGCAAGTTCATGCGCGAGGCGTTGATGTGCCTGACGGTGCCGCCGCCGCCCGAGGGCACCAACACCAAGCTGGATCCAGCGGCTCCCGGTACCCACCTGACGAAGCGCATGAAGCTCGAGAAGCACCGCGAGGACCCGGCCTGCGCGGGCTGCCACTCGCTGATGGATCCGCTCGGATTGCCCTTCGAAAACTTCGACGCCATCGGGCGCTACCGCACGCTCGACGACACGCTGCCCGTGGACGCCAGCGGGGACTTCAACGGCAAGCCCGTGGCCAACGCGCGCGAGCTCGGCGAAGTGATGGCGGCCGACCCGTCCGTCGCGCAGTGCTTCGTGCGCAAGTACTACTCGTACGCGGTCGGGCACCGCGAGCGCCCGGCCGACCAGAGCGCGATCAACGACGTGTACGCTTCGTTCCAGGGCTCTGGCTTCAAGTTCCGCCAGCTGGTGCTCGATGTCGCCACCAGCGAGGCCTTCTCGAGCGTCGCTCCGCAACTCTAGTCGTACCGGTAACTTCCCATGACCACCAAATCCCTGGATAGGCGCACGGTTCTTCGCGGCCTGCTCGCGACGGGCGGAGCCGTCACGATCCCCCTGCCCTTGCTCGAGATCATGCTGAACGACAACGGCACGGCGCTGGCTCAGACCGGCGCTCCCGTGGCCGTTCCTTACGTCACCTGGTTCTTCGGCAATGGCTCACTGCCGGGCAAGTGGAAGCCGTCGGCGACGGGTAGCGGCGCGGAGTGGACGTTGAGCCCGCAGCTCCAGCCGCTCGCAGACTTCAAGTCGCACCTGACCGTGATAAGCGGCCTCACGAACCAGTGCGTGATCGGCGGCATCGAGCACCCGACGGGTTCCTCGGGAGCCACGACCGGCGGACCCTTGAACGGCAACGCGGTGAAGGGCAAATCGATCGATCAGATCGTGGCGGACGTGACCGGCACGGGCGTCGACTTCAAGTCGATCCAGGTGGGCATCACGCCGGCGACGCCGGGCGGCCCGCAAGATTCGCTGCACAGCGTCTCGCATCGCGGCCCGAGCGCGCGCAACGACGCCGAGTACGATCCCAAGAAGCTCTTCACCAAGCTGTTCATGGACGGCACGGCGCCGACCACGCCGGGTACGCCCGAGCCGATGCCGGACGCGATGGCGAAGCTCAACGCCGTGAAGAAGAGCATGCTCGACTCGTGCCTCGCGGACGGCCAGGCGTTGCAGAAGAAGCTCGGCGCCAACGACCGGCAGCGCGTCGAGGAGCACCTGGAAGCGATCCGCCGCATCGAGCTACGCCTGCAGAGCTCCCCCACGGGAAACCCGGGCGGTGGCACGACCAAGCCCGCGGCCTGTGCGAGCCCCGTCGCGCCGACCGCGGCCGCGGACAGCCGCAGCGAGGCCCCGCCCGCGGTGAACACGGCGATGGCCGAGCTCTCGACGTTGGCGCTCGCGTGCGAGAGAACGCGCGTCCTCACGTACATGTTCAGCTTGCCGGCCGCGCACGTGTACTACCGGCACCTCGACACGGACATGAACGCGGACTTCCACGATACGATCTGTCACGGCGACGCCGGCGATCAGGCGAACCAACCCCGCGTCGACAAGGGCGTGATGTACGCCATGAAGTGTTTGAACGAGTTCTTGACCAACTTCAAGAACACGTCCTTCGGCGCGACCACGCTGCTGGATGCCTCGCTGATCTACGTCACGTCGGACACCGCCTGGGGCAAGATCCACACGAAGGAAGAGTGGCCGGTGCTCTTGCTCGGCAAGGCGGGCGGTAAGCTCAAGGGCGACGCGCACCACAACTACCCGGGCGACAACCTGAGCAAGGCTCTGCTCACGGTCGCCAAGCTGATGGGCTCGAGCATCACCGAGATCGGCGCCGACAACGGCAAGGTCAACGCGACGCTGTCCGGCATCGCCTGAGCGGGTAGCCCGGTCCAGTTGGCTCGCTCAGGAGCGAGCGGGCCGCGAACGTGAGCACGGTCTCGAGCTTCCCGCGCCCGGTGAGCGGCGAGACCAGGCACGGCACCGACGCGCTCTGCCAGGCGCCGATCGTGAAGCCCGCAGCGCGAGCGAGCTCGAAGATTTCTTCGCGTGAGTACCAGGCCGCGATCGGCAGCTTGTCTGGGGGATAGATCAGCGGGCCGTGGTTCAGCCAGCGCCCGCCTGGCGTCAGCAGTCGCTCGAGGTTGCCCACGAAGCCCGGCAGATCGGTCGGGACCTGGTCGATGAACCACGGCGTGACCACGGTGTCGAAGCTGCCGTCGGCAAACGGCGGCTCCGTGCCGTCCGCCAGGAAGAAGCGAAATTGATCCTCGGCGAGCGCGCCGCGCGGGGCCGCGAGCGTCCAGCGGTGACTCACGGGATCGACCTCGGGCGCGTTGACGCTGGTCTCGGTGAGCGCGGGGCTCGCGCCGCGGATCACCGCTTCTGCCATCACGAGCAGGAACGGATCGATGTCGAGCGCGCTGGTCTCGGTCGCGCCGCACTCGACATGCAGGTCGTAGGCGAGCCGGCACGCCCCGGCGCCGATCACCAACACTCTGCCGAGGGCCCGCCCTTCGGCCACCCGTCGCACGGCGGCGAGCGCGGACTCGTTCTCGCCGTCGGGCCCACCCGGCCACGCCCAGTCCCGGTGCAGGTAGCTCAGGTAGTCGAGCGCGCCGCGCGGGAGGGCGACGTTGCCGTCGGGCGGGAGCTGGCCGCCGAGAGCTGGCCCGAGCACCGCGGACACGTCCTCCACCTGCTCGAGGATCGCCCGCGCCAGCCCCAAAAGGCGGGTCTGGGTGGCGACTCCGAGCGACGCCCTGCTCACCTGCTCGAGTAAAGTGTTCTTGGTGTCGAGGCTGTGGCGGATCACGAGCCCGAGTTGCCGCTGCCAGTATTCGATCCGCGACGACGGCTCCGGCAACAGCACGCGGACGCTCGCGAGGCTCGGATAGCTCTCGCCGCAGCCGTTGCAGCGGAGCTGCGCGCCGAGCCGTGCGCGACAGCGCGGACAGGAGGCCACGACGGGAAGCACGGTCACGTCGGGACCACGTCGAACTCGAACGGCGTGGCTCGAACGGAAGCGCGGTCGTCGAACGCGCCGCAGAACTCTCGAAGCTTGGTGTAACCCGCGGTCGGAAGAACCTTTCGAAACTCGAGGTGGCGCACCAGGCAATACAGCGTGACCTCGAGGAAGCTGAGCTCGCGCTCGGGGGGCAGCACTGCCAGCGCCGCCGTGCCCTGGGCTTCGAGCCAAGAAAGCGTGTCGCGGAGGCTGCGGCTGCGCTTTTCCTCTGCAGCGTCGCCTTGCGCTGGATTCATGATCAGCGAGACGCCGGTGGTCATGGCGTGGAGCACGAGCTCTTGCGTGTTCGAGAGCAGCGGCGTGGTCAGAGCCTCCGGCCACACGACGCGCAGCGGGCGGCGCGCGCGGCGCACGAGCTCGCGGCATACCGGGAGCGCGCCGTACCAGTCGCCGTCGGGCGTTCGGAGCGACGGGACCTTGAGCGCCGGGTTTCCGCCGTAGTGGCTCGAGTCGAGCGAGGTCAGGTCGCGGACCACCTGGAGCTCGTAGGTCACGTCGCATTCGGCCGCGAAGATGCGCGCGACGCGCGTGAAGTGGGAGCTCGAGCGACCGACCAGAGTCAGGTGTTGCACCGGAGGCACAGTCGACGGATTAGCAGGCGTGAGTCGGCGCTTGAAGGGGGAGAGGCGGGTGTTAGCGTTCGGCATGCGCAGGTGGCTGCTGCTCGCGATCGGCGTCCATGCGCTGTTGCTGGGCGTGGCGCGGCTCACGTTCACGCCACGGCAGACGGCAACGCTACCTCCAGAGCTCGGGTCGCAAGAGCTGGCCGTGGAATACGAGCTCGAAGCAGTGCCGGGCTCACCTGCGGTGCCCGAGGCAGCAGCTCCGGCGAGCGTGCCGCCCTCGGCTCCGGCTCCGCAGGCCCAGGCGGCGCTCGGCCGGGAGACCGCGCAGCTCGAAGAGCCCCTCGACGACAGCGAGAGCGAAGAGAGCGCCGACAGCGCGATCGCCGAGGCCGCGCCCGACGCAGCCGGTGAAGCGGTGGCCGACGGAGCCGGCACGGTCGATCTCGGGATCGGCCCCGATGCCTGGCAACGCTGGGCGGCGCTCGGACGTGAGCGAGCGCCAGGCACGACGAACGACCAGCCCAGGGCGGGCGCCTACGAGACGCCCGGAGCACCGAAGCGCAGTAATACCGGCGGGTTACAAGAGGGCCTCGAAGCGCACGATCGCAAGCTCGGCCTCGGCCCGCGCGGTCGCGTGATTTCCGCCTTTCACCGGGCGGCGAGCGCCTACGAAGCGCCCCAGCTCGGGACGGCGAGCTTCCACGTGACCGTGTCGAAGACCGGAGAGATCGAGATTTCGGTGGGCAACAACTCGGGCGAGACGGACAAGTGGCGCGCCGTGGCCGCCCGCGCGGTGGCCGATCTGAAGAAGTCGCCGCCGCGGATCCCCGCGTCGCGGGCGGGCGTGCGGATGGTGATCGACCTCGTCGCGGAAGAGACGTACCCGAACGGGCTGAATCCGAAGGACCTGTACGGACCGCGGCTCGAGGCCAGAGCGCCCGAGCTGAAGAGCACCGACGAGACCAAGCGACAGCTCGAGGCCGAAAACCCGAACGCCGGCCAAGATCCGAACGCGCCGATCCCGCAGCTCCCGCTCAAGGTCGAGCTCCCCGGCTTGTACCTGTCGCAGCGCGGGAAGGTGTGCGGTTATCGCCTCGGCGTGACGCCGCTCGGCGTGGCTTTGAGCGGTGGGTGCGATCCGTCGAACGCCGGGGCGAAGCCGCAGCGCATCGTGCGCGCCAGGGTGCGCGACGAAGCGATGTTCTGAGTAGCTCACCGAAGCGAAGCGACGAACAAGTCGAGATCTCCGTCCGGGCCCGGCGCGGAGTAGTAGAGCCGGTCGCAAGCCTCGTTGGACACGGCGCCGCGCCGATCCCCGAGGGACTGGTAGCGATCGAAATCGGAGCCGGCGTCGGCGCGTTGCGCCTGTTGCTGGATGCCCTCGACCTCGTCCCAGTAGAACAGCGTGCGCAGATCGGCGCCGAAGCCGGTGGCGATCCGGCGCTCGTCCCCCAGGGCGAGCAGCATCGCGCCGCCGATCGGCACGCCGAACGACCAGAGCGGGCCGACACCCTGGCGGATGGTCGGGGACATGTCCGGAGGCTGCAGGTAATACGAGAACACGAACCAATCATCGCCCACGAGCAGCGGATCGCCGACGCTCTTTGCCACCGGGATCGCGGCGACGGTGCTGTTGAGATCGGTGAAAGCGCTGTCATCGGGCTCGCCGCTGAAGGGCTCGTCGCGGCTCTCGCGCACGACCTCGGCGAACGAGAAATTGCCGAAGCGCGTGCCGACCAGGTGCAAGCCGTCGGGGCTGATCGTGCCCTGGACGAAGTCGGTGTCTTCGGGCGTCTGCGGCTCGCCGAACGGCTCGCTCGCGTCGGCGCGATCGGCGTACATCACGGCTTCGCCCGACAACCACACGAGCGTGCCCTCATCGGGAGTGACGCCGCCGATCAGGTCGTCTTCTCCCGTCGACAGCTCGTCGATGCGCACGCCCTCGTCCCAGGCATCCGAGTCGGGGCAGAGCGGCGGAGTCTCGAAAGGCTCGAGCGCCTTCTCGCCGCCAAACGCCACTTCCCCCGCTTGCCCGATGGTGCCGCCGCCGCTCGGAGGAGCGCCGCCGCTGCTCGACGGAGCGCCCCCGGCCTCGACGCGGCCAGCCGCGCCGGCCTCGACGACGCCGCCGGTCGTTTCACGCCCACCCGTCGCTGGACGACCGCCGAAGCTCTGCCGGCCGCCCGTGTGCGGCGTGAAGCTCGGGGGCGGCGGATCCTCGTCGTCGCTGCCGCAAGCAGAGAACCAGACGCTGGTGATGACGGCGAAAAGCGCACCCAAGGCGCGCGCTCTCTGCTGACGCATGCGAATCCTCCTTCGATGACTCGTGGCTACTCGCCGGGCACGCAAGCGTAGCGCTGTTCCCAATCGTAGAGAACGGGCGCCGCTGCTCCGCCGGGAGTCGTGGGATTGAACGCCATGCTGACTCGCAGATAGCGTCCGCTGATGACGTTGTTCGCCACGAGCAGCGGGCCGACATTCACCGTCTGCGCGGCCGCTGGCGGCGCGTTGCTGTTGACCGAGGTGGCCGTGCCGATCAGCACGCTCGGGCCGGCGTAGGCACCGGTGTTGTCGCTCTGCACCGAGAACTGGATGTTGGCGTTTCCGGTGGCCGATGCGTGCCAGCGGAAATCGCCCCACACGACCTTGTAGCCGTCTTGCGGGCAATCCACGTAATAGTCGCGGGTGTACGTGCTGGGCGTGTAGGTCGGGGGTGAGCTGCACTGGCCGGCGATGCACGGATACAGGATGTTGCCGGGTGAGTTGCCGCAGCAGTCCAGATCGGTGCTGCACGAGCCGCCGGCCATCGAGCACGCGCCGGAGACCGCCGCGCAATGTCGCGTGACCGGCGTCGTCGCGGGTAGATCGATGCGGCAAGCAGCCGTGGGGCTCGACCCCGAGCCGCCGCAGCACTCCTCGTTCACGGTGCACGAGGATGCCGAGCCCGTGCCGACGGGCTTGCACGGCGAGGGCACCAGGTAGCCGCGCTCGTTCACGTAGTGCTGGCCGCCGATCTCGCCGTTGCCGTCGGGCGTTGAGTTGGTGGCGGTATTGTTGATGGCGCGCACCTTCTGACCCGGCACGAGGAAAGCCGGGTAGTCGCGTGCGGTCCCGGACGTGGCGGTGGTGTCGTCGATCGCCGCCATCCATAGCAGCGACGAGGCGCACGTGAAGTGCGTGCCGACCTGGTTCAACTGATTGCCGTAGGCGCGCTGGCTCGTGAAGATCACCCAGCGATAGCCGCCGGCCACGAACGGCAAGACCGTGGGCTGGTACGCCTGATCGTAGTCGCTCGCGTCCATGCCCGTGTTGGCGATGCTCGCGTTCTTGTTGATGTAGGAGAGCTCACGCCGGGTGTTGGACGGAGTGCCGGCGCCGGTGTCGAGCGAGAACAGCTGGCCTTTCCAGCGCGCGCGCGTGGTCGGGCTCATGCTGCCGTAGGAGGCCTCGGAGCAGGCCAGGCCGTCCGCGGACCCGGTGTTGAGCGCGTTGCTGGAGCAATATTCGTTGGGCTCGGTCTCGACGTAGAGGAGGCTCCTGCTGTCGCTCTCGAAGAACGGCCACTTCACGGGCGTGCCAGTCGAGCCACCGCTGTAGTTGTTGAGCAAACGCTTCTTACCCGTAACCGCGTTCGCCGCATTGCCGGTGTCGAGGACCGACTGATTGAAGGTGAACATACTGAGGCCACGGCGCCAGCCCGTGCTCTGACCGGAGATCGAGTCGGCGTCGGCGTTGACGTAGGCGACCTTGGTGCCGTCGGGTGCAATCGCGGGCACCATCATCGACGGAAAGGTGGGCACGGTGCGCTCCGTGAATGCGAGCGCGCTCGAGTGGGGCGACCAGCTGCCGCTCAGGGTCGAGACGTAGTAGACGTTCCCGTAGTTGGCGTTGCCGTCGGAGACCCGCACTTCAGCGTTCAGTGTGAAGTCACCGCTGCCATCCGCGTCGCTCCTGCGCGTGAGCTGCCAGGGGTTCGCGGAGGTGACC
>JALYWZ010000855.1 GCA_030852505.1 Myxococcota bacterium
CGGCTGGCCTCCGGTGGTCGACGCTCCGCCCGAGACGCCGGGTGAAGGAGCGCTTCCGCCGTTCGCCACGGCGGCCATTCCGCCCGTGGATCCGGGGGCAGCCGCTTGATTGACGTCGCAGCTCGCGATCAGGAAGCCACCCGCGAGCACCGTGCAACGTCTCAACATCGGGCCGATCTATGCCATCGCCTTTTTGCCCACACCACCTCAAATCGCGCCACAAGCCGGCGAAGTCCTGGAAGATTTCGGCTATTCGGCAAACCCCAGGGGTTGTTGGCCCTGCCTGACGAGCGTCGCAGCTGCGCGCCAGGTTGGCGCCGTCCTCGCACCCTGGTCGACATCAGCGCTCACACCTGCTGCGAGGCCGGGGTTCGACAATGACTCACGTACCCGTTCCTTGGCATACTCGCTCGCGCGGATGCGCAAGCCTCCACCATCGCCCAAGACGTTGCTGGATCGCGTTCGCAACGCGGGCGCGAGCAAGGTGAAGGTTGCGATCACCGATATCGACGGCGTCCTGCGCGGCAAGTACCTGCACCTCGACAAGTTCGACTCGGCGAGCGAGTCGGGCTTCGGCTTCTGCAACGTGGTGTTCGGCTGGGACGCCGCCGATGTTTGCTACGACAACGCGCGCTACACCGGCTGGCACACGGGTTACCCCGACGCGCAGGTGCGGCTCGATCCCAACACCTACCGGGAAGTCCCCTGGGACTCGAAGGTGCCGTTCGTGCTCGGCGAGTTCGTCGAGGCCGACCAGTCGCCGCTCGCCGTCTGCCCGCGCCAGCTGCTCCGCCGCGTGATCGAGCGCGCGGCTCGCCGCGGTTTTTCGGCGATGTCGTCCTTCGAGTACGAATTTTTCCACTTTCGCGAGACGCCGCAGTCGTTCGCCGACAAGCGCCACGTCGCGCCGACGCCGCTCACCCCGGGCATGTTCGGCTACTCGATCTTGCGCCTGAATCAGAGCCGCGACTACGTGAACGCGCTGTTCGACGAGCTCGCAGCGTTCGGCGTGCCGATCGAGGGGCTGCACACCGAGACCGGCCCCGGCGTGCTCGAAGCCGCGATCCGCTACTCGGGCGCGCTGGAATCTGCCGACCGCGCCGTGCTCTTCAAGAGCGGCGCCAAGGAGATCGGCCAGCGTTTCGGGATCATGCCGTCGTTCATGGCCAAGTGGAACCCGGAGCTCCCGGGCTGCAGCGGCCACATCCATCAGAGCCTCTGGGACCTGCACGGCAAGAAGAACGCGTTCTTCGACGCCAAGGCCGAGCACGGGCTGAGCTCGACGTTCCGGAGCTACGTCGCCGGTCAGCTCGCGTGCTTGCCCGAGCTCTTGCCGCTCTACGCGCCGACCGTCAATAGCTACAAGCGCCTGGTGGAGGGCGCCTGGGCGCCGACGCGCGCCAACTGGGGTATCGACAACCGCACCACGGCGCTGCGAGCGATCCCGGGCGGCCCGAAGTCGACGCGGGTCGAGACGCGCGTGAACGGCTCGGATTCGAATCCGTACCTTGCGCTCGCTGCGGCGCTCGCGAGCGGCATCTGGGGCGTGGAGAACGAGCTGTCGCCGCCGCCGCCCAAGACGGGCAGCGGCTACGAAGACAAGGTCGGCAAGCTCTTGCCGCGCACGCTCGATGAAGCCACCGATCGCCTCGAGCAGAGCACGGTCGCGCGCGAGCTGTTCGGGGACGCATTCGTCGATCATTTCGTCGCCAGCCGGCGCTGGGAGTGGCGTCAATTCCGTCGCGCTGTGACCGATTGGGAGCTGCAGCGCTACTTCGAGATCATCTGAATCGGGCTCGGGGTCCGGGGGGATCGAGAGCGAGGAAACGTGGCCATCTATCAATACAATTTCCCGACCAAAATCCACTTTGGTGCCGGTGCGATCGGGCTATTGCCCGGGGCGCTGCGCGAGGCATCGCGCGAGCGACCGCTGATCGTCACCGATCGCGGGGTCGGCGCGTTGCCGTGGGTGGCCGCTCTCGAGGAACGCCTCAACTCCGAGCGGCTCTCGGCGCGGACGTTCTCGGGCGTGTTCGGGAACCCGGTCAAGAGCCAGGTGCTCGCCGGGGTCGAGGCTTACCGCGCGCACGGCGCCGACTCGATCGTGGGGCTCGGCGGGGGCGCGGCGCTCGACGTCGCCAAAGCCATCGCGCTGATGGTGCACCACCCGGGCGACCTGTTCGACTACGAGGACGAGAAGCCGGGGGCTCGCGCGATCGATCGCGAGATTCCGTATTGGGTGTCGGTGCCGACCACGGCGGGAACCGGCAGCGAGGTGGGGCGCAGCACGGTGGTCTCCGACGACGAGACGCACGTGAAGAAGATCATCTTTTCGCCGCGGCTGCTGGCGCAGCGCGTGTTCGCCGATCCCGAGCTCACGCTCGAGCTGCCGGCGTCCGTCACGGCCGCCACGGGCATGGACGCGCTCACGCACCTGGTCGAGTCCTACCTGGCCCGGGGCTTTCAGCCGCTGTGCGACGGGATCGCGCTCGAGGGCGTGCGCCTGGTGTCGAAGAGCCTCAAAACAGCCGTCCAATTCGCGCGGCGCTTCGAGGCCGGCGAGCGCGGCGTGCGCAACGATCTCGCCCACGTGGAGGCGCGCGGTCGCATGCTGAACGCGGCGCTGATGGGCGGTGTGGCGTTCCAGAAGGGCCTCGGCGTCACGCACTCGCTCGCGCATTCGCTGTCGACGGTTCGCGACCTGCACCACGGGCTCGCCAACGGCGTGGTGATCCCGTTCGCCATGCGCTTCAACCGCGATGTCTGCGCCGAGCGCCTGGCCGATCTCGCCCACGCCGCGTCCGCGGAGCAGAAGAGCGCCGAGGGCTTCATTGCCTGGCTCGAGCAGCTGCGCGCCGAGATCGGCATTCCGGCGACGCTCG
>JALYWZ010000207.1 GCA_030852505.1 Myxococcota bacterium
CCAGTAACCACGCAGTAGCGTCGATGAGCGGGCACTGCGTGATCGGGCAACAGGAAGACGGGAAGACGGGAAGTTCGGACCAGAGATTTTTTGGGTCGCACTGGGCGGCGCGTTGCGTCTCAGGAGCGGCGCAGACGACGTGGACTCTGTCGCACCCACAAAAAACCCTTCCTGTCTTACTGTCTTCCTGTTGCGCCCCAGTAATCCGCCGAACAGTGCGGTAGCCTACGCGGGCGATGCTCAAACCGGGCGAGTACATCCGTGATTTGCTGAAGGGCCCTGCCGGACAACGCGTGACGGCGCGGGGGTGGGTGAAGACGCGGCGCGACAGCAAGGGCGTGCACTTCGTGCAGGTCAGCGACAACAGTTGCTTCAAGGATCTGCAGGTGGTGATCGACGCGGGCAGCATCGCGCCGGAAACGCTCGAACAGGTGACCACCGGGGCGTGCGTGGAGATCGACGGAGAGCTCGTGGCTTCGCCGAACCCGAAGCAGCCGCTCGAGCTCCGCGCCTCGGCTCTGCGCGTGCTCGGCCCGGCAGACCGCACCACCTACCCGCTGCAAAAGAAGGGGCACAGCTTCGAGTTCTTGCGAGAGATCGGCCACCTGCGCGGGCGTTCGAACACGTTCGGCGCGGTGTTCCGCGTGCGCAACGCGCTGTCGTTCGCGATCCATCGGTTCTTCCAGGAGCGCGGCTTCTTGTACGTGCACACGCCGATCATCACCGCCTCCGATGCCGAGGGCGCGGGCGCGATGTTCGGCGTGACGACGCTCGACCTGATGAACCTGCCGCGAACGCCCGAGGGCGCGGTCGACCATTCCCGCGATTTCTTCGGCAAGCCAGCGTTTTTGACCGTAAGCGGCCAGCTCGAGGGCGAGATCTTCGCGCTGTCGTTCGCGAACGTCTACACCTTCGGACCGACCTTCCGCGCCGAAAATTCGAACACGCCGCGGCACCTCGCGGAGTTCTGGATGATCGAGCCGGAGATGGCGTTCTGCGATCTGGAAGGCGACATGCAGCTCGCCGAAGAGTTCTTGAAGTACGTCATCCGCTACGTGCTCGAGCATTGTCAGGACGATCTCGAGTTCTTCAACCAGCGCATCGACGACACGGTGCTCTCGACGCTCGAGCACGTCGCGACCTCGAGCTTCGAGCACGTCACGTACACCGAGGCGGTGTCGATCCTGGAGAAGGCGGGAAGGGCCTGGGAGTTTCCCGTGCATTGGGGCGCGGATCTGCAGAGCGAGCACGAGCGCTACCTGACCGAAGAAAAGTTCAAGAAGCCGGTGATCGTCACCGACTACCCGAAGCAGATCAAAGCCTTCTACATGCGCGAGAACGACGACGGAAAGACGGTGCGCGCGATGGACGTGCTCGCGCCGCGCATCGGCGAGATCATCGGCGGCAGCCAGCGCGAGGAGCGGCTCGACGTGCTGAAGGACAAGATCCGCGCGCAGGGCCTGAGCGAAGAAGCGTACTGGTGGTACCTCGAGCTCCGCAAATACGGCTCGGCACCGCACGCCGGCTTCGGCCTCGGCCTCGAGCGCATGCTGATGTACGTGACCGGGATGAAGAACATCCGCGACGTGATCCCGTTCGCGCGCACGCCGGGCTCGGCCGAGTTTTAGCCTCGCGATTTCGTGATCTGATGCAGCGCGCGCTCGACGGCGGCGCAGCGATCTTCGACGTATTCGAGCCCGGCTGCCTCCGCGATGGCTCGCGCTTCGTCGGAGAACAGGCCCTGCTGCAGCCACAAGGCCTTGGCGCCGACGGCCACCGCTTCCCGCGCGATCCCAGCCGCGAGCTCGGACGGGCGGAACACGAGCACGAGCTCGATCGGCCGCGGCACGGCAGCGAGCGTGGGATACGCATCGAGACCCGCGATGGACGGCGCCCCGGGGTTGACCGGAATCACGTCGAACCCCGCCTTCGCGAGCGTGACTGGTACGCCGTGCGCGGCCTTGGCCGGATCGCGGCTCATGCCGACGACGGCGATCGTGCGGTACGTGCGCAGCAGTCGTTCGGGAGTTTCCATGTGACGCTCCGTCAGAGGGCGTGGCGGCTGAGCTCGAGCGCCGCTTCGTGGCTGGCCGCCCCCTCGGCGAGCCGGGGGATTCGGCGCAGCGGTTTTCCGGCCTGGCTCAGGCGCTCGACGCAGGCCGCCTGGACGCGCTCGGCCAGCGCCCGGCGCGCCGCGATCGAGAGCGCCTCGTCGACCGGGCTGTCGCCGAGCGGCTTGCCGAAGCTCGCGAGCGCGCGCGCCTCGTCTTCGGAGAACAGCGGCTCGAGCGCGGAATTGAGCACGATCTCCGCCACCGGTAGCCCGAGCTCGCGGTCGAGCACCGAGACGAGCTCGAGCGTCTCGTTGGTCGGCAGCTCTTCCGGAAGGGTGACCACGACGAACGCGCTGAAGCTCGGATCCTGGAAGGCCGAGTAAGCGCGCTCGGCGTCGGTGCGAAGCCGGCCGGGCGGCGCCGCAGACAAGATCACCTTCGGCACCCGCAGCATATCGACGCCGTGGCCGGTCGCGGGCGCGTCGAACAACACGACGTCGAAGCGCGGCGCGCCGTCGGCAGCCTTTTCCGTCGTGTGAAACCAGGCCTTGCCGAGCAGCGCCCACTCGCGAAGACCGGGCGCGCCGTGGAACAGGCCCTCGGCATAGCGGTTGTCGAACAACAGGGTAACCAGCCGCTGGCTCTTCAACACCAGCGCGCCGTACTCGCGCAGCGCGACCTCGGGCACGAGATACACGCCCCACAGGTTCTTCCGCAGGGGTTGGATCTCGGTGGTGAAAGCCGGGGTGCCGAGGAGCTCCGCCAGGCGGTGCTGAGCGCGGCTGGTCGCGACCAGCACCTTCTTACCGCGGGCGGCGAGGGCCAGCGCGAGCGCCGCAGTCAGGGTGGTCTTTCCGGAGCCACCCTTGCCCGTCACGAACACGAAGCGGTGGGAGTCCAAGGAGCGGTGGCTGGGAGGCTCGGGCATGGCTGGTTTTCAGGGGCTCGCGCCGAAATCGTGAACAGCCACGGGCATATGGTACATGTCCCGGCGCTTTCTCGAGGTCAAATGCGAAAGCTCGCTCCGCTCCTGCTCTTGCTGTGTTTTGCCCCATCCTGCCGCTGTGGATCCGACGCGCCCAAGGCCAAGCCTGCGTCGTCGGCGTCGGCCGCATCCGGAGTCGCGCGCCCGGAGGCTCCTCCGTCGCCGTACACCGCGCCGTACGGCAGTCATCTGCCCCAGCCGCAGCGACCGCCGCGTAACTGGGCGCTCCCATCGGGTCCAGTACTGGCCATCCTTGCGGGTCAAGGGGTGGGACCAATCCGGATCGGTGCCACGGTCGCGACCATCGAACGGCACATGGCGGCGCCGTGCGACGTGAAGACCAAGGACGTGTGCCGCTACATCGCCCGCGCCGTCGAGTTTCAACTTGAGAATGGCGTGACGAAGACGATCGTCGTCAGCCGCGCGGGACGCCCCGCCGGCAAAGATGCAGCGGGCAAGGACGCGGAGTACGGCTTCTTCAACGGCGCGATCCCGCCGGATCTCCAGTTCGGAATGGTCCCGAGCGCGATCCAGGAGCACCTGGGCCAGCCCAAGCGGGTGGAGCGCAATCCGAGCGCGCCGGAAACCGGCGCAGCCGATCGCGTCGAGGTCCACGAGTACAACGGCATGCGCATCGAATACGATCGCATCGAGAACGGGAACCTCGTGGTCGGGGGCATCATCCTCTTCAAGGAATCGGCAGCCGCGCCCGCTACCTCCGCGAAGTAACGACCGCCGGGGCTGACGCGTGGACGCGTGTCAGCCAAGGTGGGTCAGCCGCCCCGTTATCGAAGTAGCAGAGCAGGGTTGCGAGCGACTGAAGTTTGCCGGTAACCTGCTCCAAGCGTCCGAAGGGACCCGGACGCACGGAGGGCCCCGGCCATGTCGCTGATTGTCGACTCATTTTGCACGGGTTTCGCGATTGAAGGGCAGAGCCCTGCGCGACGTGCAGAGTCGAAGCGACCGGGGCGTTGAGGGCGGCGTCCATCCAGACCAACAGATCATGCTCAGCGACACCGAAAAAACCGCGATTCGCCAAAGCTGGCGGCTGGTCGTGCCCATCGCCGACACCGCCGCCGATCTCTTCTATCGACGCCTGTTCGAGCTGCGCCCGGAGTACCGCGAGCTGTTCGGCATCGATATGGCTTCTCAGAAGCGCAAGCTTCTCCACATGCTGGCGTTCACCGTCAAATCCGTGGACTTCAAGGACTCGGATTGGCGGGACGACGTTTCACCCGACCAAGATCTGATGCTCGTGATCCTGGCGCTCGGTCGCCGGCACAGCGAGCTCTACCGGATCCCCAACGACTCCTACGCAGTGGTCGCGGAGGCGTTGCTCTGGACGCTCAAGTTCGGGCTCGGCGATGCGTTCACTCCAGAGGTCGAGGCAGCCTGGACCAAGATCTACACCTTGCTCTCGCGGACCATGCAGATGGCCTCCGCCACCCTGAACCGGGAAGCGCCGATGCCGACCGTGGCCGAGACGCAGGCCGTGGGCGAAAACGCTTTGCGTCAACAGAAGGAAGCAATGGGCGTCGATGAAGAGTCGCTGATGCCGCAGGAGCATTTGTCATGAAGGTCGGCGTAATGCAGGGCAGCCTGAAGGAGTTCGACCTGGCAGAGGTGCTGCAGGTCGTCGGCATCGGGCGCCAGTACACGGGCATCGAGCTGCGTCTGTCGAACGGCGTGGTCGGCACCATCTTCGTGAAGAGCGGACAGGTCGTGAGCGCAACCGCCAACGATACGGCGGGGCCGAACGCGTTCTTCAATCTGTTCCAGGCGGCGGACGGGCGCTTCTTCGTGTTCCGCACCGAGACTCCGCCGGACCTGCCCGAGCCGCTCGGGCCGCTTCACCGGATGTTGATGGAGGTGCCGCCGCCCGGCCCGCGCAAGTCGGAGCCGGTGCAGCCCGCGGTCGCACCGCTTCACGCCTACGAGGAGAGGGAGCTGCCGACTCAAGCGGGGGTCGTTTCCCCGCCGCCCAATGCCTCACCGAGCATGCACTCGATCGGCGCGAGCGCGTTGAAGGCGCAGCCGGCGGCTTCGGTCCGGCAACCTCCGGTCGTAGCAGCGCCCCCTCATGGGCCCGACACGCGGATCATCGGCATCGTGAGCCCCAAGGGCGGCTCCGGCAAGAGCACGATCTCGCTCAACCTGTCGCTCAGCCTGGCGCGGCGCGGGCACTCGGTGGTGCTGATCGACACGGACGTGAACGGCGACATCTTGTCGGCGATCAACGCGCGGTCTCGCGCCAACATCGGCTCGCTCGACATCGTCTACAACGACGCGCCGCTCGATCAAGCCCTGCTCGACACGGTGATGCCGAAGTTCAAGATCTTGCCCGCCGTCGGCGCGAAGCTGCCGGATCCGGAGCTGATGGCAACGGAGCAGAAAGAGCGCTGGCGCAAGCTGCTGCACGACGTCAGCAAGCGCGCCGACATCGTGCTCGTCGATACGCCCGCGGGCATGTTCGGGCACACGCGCACGGTCTGCCAGGGCTGCACGCACGTGCTCGGCGTCCTGCAGGCGGAGGTGATCGCCGCCCGTTCGTTCGCGCGCTTCGCCGAGGCGTTACAGCTGCTCCGGGACAACGAGCGGCCCAAGGTGCTCGGTGTCGTGCTCAACATGCTGCAGACGCGCCACCACGCATCGCTCAGCGTGTTCCAGGAAGCCATGCAGGATCTGCCGCAAGAGTGGCTCTTCGACACGACCATCCCGCGTCACCCGGCGTTCCTCGACTCGACGCACCAGGGTCTGCCGCTGCGGCACCTCGACGACGACGTGCCGCCGCCGGTCGCGTTCCTGTTCGACAACCTCGCGGCCGAGGTGGCGCAGCGCCTGTCGCTGCAAATCCCGGCCCTGCGCGCGCGGCCGTTCTTGCTCTAGCGCTCGGAGCGCTGCGCGAGAACGTAGTCCCCCACCTCGGCGGGGGAACGGGCGATGTCCATGCCCGGCTCGCCTTCGTCGAAGACCCAACCGTAGCTCACGCCGAGGAAGGGCGTGCCGCTGGCCTTGGCCGCGGTGTAGTCGGAGAGCTGATCGCCCACGAACAGCAGCTGCTCGCGCGGAATGTGAAGGTTCTTCGCTGCGAGCTCCAGCGCCACGACCTTGTTCGGCGCGCTCGGGTGGTCGGTGTCGAACACGAGCTCCGGGCTGAAGGCGTCGAATAGCGAGCCGAGCGATGCGCGCACGTTCTCGAGCGTGTTCGAGGTCACGATACCGAGCGATAGCTTCGCTTCTTTCAGGCGGTCGAGCAGCGCCTGGGCGCCGGGGTACGGCTTCGAGCGATACGTGGTCAGAAACTCGGTGCGGTAATCCTCTTCCGCGCGCCGCGCGAGCTCCGGCGGGAAGCCGACCACGCGGAAGAACTCGAACATCGGGCTTATCACGGTGCCGGCCTTGAGCATCCGCTTCAGCTCTTTGGGCGCCGGGACTTCGGCGCGTACGCCGTACTGCACCGCCTTGTCTCGCAGGATCGACAGGTGTGCGTCGAGGGAGTCGACGAGCACGCCGTCCACGTCGAACAGCACTGCGCCGAAGCCAGACATGGCTCAGCGACCCCTGAAGCGCTGCTTGTATGCCGCCTCGTCGAAGCCGACGAGCGCGAAGTCGGAGCCGAGCACTAGCGGACGCTTGATCAGCTTGCCGTCCGCGGCGAGTGCTTCCAGCGCTTCGGCTTCGCTCATGCTCTTCAAGCGTTCGCCGAACTTGCCGTCGCGGTAGCTCTGCCCGGAGCTGTTGAACAGCTTGTTGATCGGGAGCCCGCTCAGGCGCAGGGCGTCCTTCAAGGTCTTCTTCGAAGGCGGCGCGGTCACGATGTCCACCGAGTCGAACTCGACCGCGTTCTTCTCCAGGAAAGCCAGGGCTTTCCGGCAGGTGCTGCACTTCGGATACTGATAGACCTTGAGACTCATGGCTATTCCTGTCGCACGCGGCGGCGTTCCTGGATCATGTGTTGCGTGATCACGCGCTGGGCCTCGGCAGGCTCGACGAGCGTCCAGGTGTCGTGCTCGGGGCGAGAGCCCGCCATCTCGAGCAAGATGTCCGCGGCGCGCTCGGGCGCGATCGCGTCCCGGTGACGGCCCGGCAGCTCGACCACCGCCGTGCGCGCGCGCAGCCCCTCGAGCGTGTTCAGGACCTTGCCGAGCACGCCCCGAAACGCGAGCTCGGAGAAGCCGTCGAGCGACCCGGTGCCGAACAGCACGAGCTTGTCGAACGGCAGCTTCGGGCGTCCGGGAACGAGCAACACCTCGCCGCGCTTGCCGCTGACGAAGCCGGACGCGACCAGCCGCGAAATCCGCCCCGCCAGGCGGAAATCGACCAGGCCCGCCAGGCCGCGCGGCGGGCGCTCGCCCTCGACCAGCGCGGCCACCAGCACCTCGGTCCCGAGCAGGTCGAGCTTGCGCAGCGACGGTTCGGTGAAGCGCAGATCCATCAGGCCTCGCCGCTGCCCGGCGCGCCTGGCTCGTCCTTGCGGCCGCAGTCGTCCGCGACGCCATCGGGCGCCTCCGTGTCGGCAGCCCGGTACAGCTCCTCCCCGTCCACGAGGACCTTTTCCACCGAGCCGCGGGCAGCCAACTCCTTGA
>JALYWZ010000856.1 GCA_030852505.1 Myxococcota bacterium
GTATCGCGCGGCGCTCGAAGCCGGCACTCACGAAGGCCGCCGCGGCGCGCCGAAAGTAAGCGATCGCCACGTCGTTCTGTCGAAGCTTCCGCGCCAACTCCGCGGTGCGGTGCTGGAGCCAGGGCGCCCCCGGGAGCGCGTCGGAGGCGCGCCGGTAAATCTCGAGCGCTGCCGCTTCGCGCCCGGATTCGGCGAGCTTGCGCGCTTCAGCGCCCCAGCGCTCGACCTGGTCCTGCACGGAAATCTTCGATGAGTGGGTCACGGCCCAGCCAAAAGCACAGGCCGTGCCGTTGCTGTCCACGTAGTCTAACCAGTGGAAGTAATTGATTTATTTTTGGTCGATTCGATTTGCGGCGCGGCCGTCGCGTCTCGTCGCGGGACGTCGCGTTCGAGAGCACAGGCCCGCTCTGAGACGAGACGCGCTACGGTCCGCGCGTTCGTTCTCTCGATGCGTGTCTTGGCTTTTCCAGCGTTCGCGAGCCGCAGCAACAACCCCTACACGTCGTCGCTGTACGACGCGCTGTGTGTGCTGGGAGCAGAGGTGCACGAGTATCGGACGTTGTCGCCGTGGGCGGGCCGCTACCAGATTTTCCACGTGCACTGGCCGGAGGTGCCGCTGAACCGCAACGGCTGGACCTCGCGCCTCGACTCACGGGCGTTCCTGCTCGGCATCGACCGGCTGCGAGCGCGCGGCTCGAAGCTCGTCTGGACCGTGCACAATTTGCGCTCGCACAGCCAGCGCTTTCCCGAGCGCGAAGCTCGCTTCTTCGAGGCCTTCACGCAAAGAGTCGACGGCTTCATCGCGCTCAGCCGCTCCGGGGAAGCTGCCGCGCGCGAGCGATTCCCGGCGCTCTGCGCGCGGCCCGGCTTCGTGATCCCACACCACCACTACCGCGGTGCCTACGCAGATCGCACCACGCGCGACCAGGCGCGGCGTGAGCTCGGCGTCCGCCCCGAGGCGAAGCTCCTGCTGTTTTTCGGCCAGATCCTCGGTTACAAGAACCTGCCGTCCCTGGTCACCGCCGTGCGCGCCGTGACGGAGGCCGAGCGCGTCGAGCTCTTGATCGCGGGCCGTCCCAAGACTCTGGCCGACGAGCGCGAGCTCCGTGAGGCTGCTGCGGGCGATCCGCGCATCCGCCTCGAGCTCGGGTTCGTCCCGCACGAGCGCGCGCAGTACTACTTCCGCGCCGCCGATCTGGTGGTGTTGCCGTACAACGAGATCCTGAACTCCGGGGCGGCGCTGCTCTCCTTGTCGTTCGACCGACCCGTGCTGTTGCCGGAGCTCGGCGCCTGCCGCGAGCTGGCTGAGCAGATACCCGGCGACTGGGTGATGAACTACGCAAAGCTCGCACCCGAGACGCTCGTGGACGCGCTCGAGCGCGCTCGGCGCTTGCCGGAGCACACGGACGGACGCCAGCTCGCCGAGCTCGACGTCGAGCGCTGTGCGCGCCGGACGCTCGAGGCCTATCGCAGCCTTTCGGGCTGAGCTCCTCCGCTCTATCCTCGTGCGGATGAGGAAGCTCGCTCTGGTTCTGGGGGGCCTCGCGTGGTGTGCGTGCAACAGCGGCGGAGACGGCGGTAGCCCCGCTGACGAGCCGGAGCTCACCGGCGGCAATGCGCAAACCGGTGGTGCGGCCTCCACGGGCGGCGCAGCCTCGAAGGGCGGCGCGGCGTCGAAGGGCGGCGCAGCGACGACGGGCGGCGCAGCGACGACGGGCGGCCGCGCAGCGATGGGCGGTAACAGCGCGAACGACGGCACGCTCTCCGAACGCTTCCCCGGGGACGTCGGCATCGCCGACCACGAAGCCGTGCTGTTCTTCGACGACTTCGAGCAAGGCTGGGGTCGCTGGGATTCGCCTGCCGACGACACGCGCTACCTGCACCTAGAATCCGCCGCAGCCGAAGCCCATTCCGGCGAGCGCTACCTGCGCTCCACGGTCACGCGGGAAGATCTCGAGGAAGACGAGTACATCTCCGCCGCGCCGTCGTTCGAATTCGCTCGCCGAGTGGATGCTCTGTACTGGCGCTTCCACGTGCGCTTTCCGGTCGTTGCGCCGAACCCCCACCACTGGATCCGCGTCGAGGCCGGCGACGAAAGCTACGCCTCGAGCGGCCTCGCCAACACCGTCCCTCCCGGCGACCGCGGCTTCTGGTTCGACTTCGACATCGGCAACGACGACGAATTCAACTTCTACACCTACTGGTACAAAATGCGCTCCGGCCGCTGCAACGACGGCAGCACCACGCCCGGCTGCGCCGGCGATCAGGGCTCGACTTACCACTACGGCAACGGCTTCAAGCCCGCCGGTCAGACGCCGTTCGAGCGCAATCAGTGGCTCTGCGTGGAGCTCGCCGCGGGCGTGAACCAGGTTGGCGAGAGCGACGGCTGGCTCGCGTTCTGGGTGAACGACGTCGAGGTCGGCCGCTACGCCCCCGGTGAGCCCGAAGGCACCTGGCTCCGTGACTCTTTCCACGAGGGCGGCTGCGACTTCAGCGCGTGCACCGCTCCCGTCCCCTTCGAAGGCTTCGACTTCCGCTCCGCCCCCGACGTGCAGTTCAAGCGCATCGTCCTCGACGCCTACTACGAGCGCGGCTCCTCCGCCGACAAGCGCGAAGATCTCGAATCCCGCGGCCTTACCCCCTCCGACGAACAAACCATCCTCTACGACGACATCGTCGTAGCCACCGAACGCATCGGCTGCCGCCGTGACTGACCTCGCGTCACCAACGGCTCAAAGCGGGCGATCTACGGGATGCAACAGGAAGGCGGGAAGCAGCGCCGGTGAAAGCCGGCATGAGGAAGTAGGTGAGTGAGACGAGATGACACCGTCGAATCGAGCAAGTCCTACCCCGGGAGGAGTCCACCCCCGGGAAACCC
>JALYWZ010000857.1 GCA_030852505.1 Myxococcota bacterium
GCGTCGGGACCCACGGCGCCGCCCGATATCGCGCCGCTCTCCGCGCGCTCCGCCGAGCCGGGCGACGGGGTGTGGAAGCGCCTGGGCGATGAGGGCACGAGCGGCGGCTGGCTCTACACGACCACGCTGCACCCGCACGCGACGAGCCGTTTCATCACGGTGACGCTGGTCTCGATCGACCTGACCGCGCTGCAGCTCGGTTTCATGCCGGGCGTGGAGGACGTCGGGAAGCGGAAGGTGCCGTTCGTCGCGGGTCTCGTGCCGGCCGACGCACAGTCGCGGCTCGTGGCGGCTTTCAACGGCGGGTTCATGCTCCGGCACGGGCGCTGGGGCATGCAGCTGGGCGAGACCTCGCTGCAGGCCCAGCGCGACCCCGGGTGCAGCATTGCGATCGACGGCGAGGGCGCGGTGCAGATCCGCTCCTGGCCGGCGCTCGCGCCCGAAGCGAGCCGCTTCCTGGCGATCCGCCAGACTCCGCCGTGTCTGGTCGAGAACGGCGCGCTGCACCCGCTGCTGCTCAAGGGGCTCGACAAGGCCTGGGCCGGCAACACGGCGGGCGTCGTGACGCGCCGGCGGTCCGGCATCGGCATCGATCGCGACGGGAAGCGCCTGCTCTACGCAGTCGGCCTCGAGGCTACGCCGCGTTTGCTCGCCGAGGCGCTGAAGGCAGCGGGCGCCGAGCACGCCGCGGAGCTCGACATCAACTGGAACTGGACGCGCTTTCTGATCTTCGACCGCAACGCGGAGGGCGCGCTGCGCGTTTCCAAGCCGCTGGTCGAGGTCGAGCACTCGGCGCGCGTGTACGTGGAGCGCGCGTCGGAGCGCGACTTTTTCTACGTGCTGCGGCGCTGAGCGTCAGCCGAACGTCTCGCCGTCGAAGCCCCAGAGGTGGCCCGGCGGGTTCGAGAACTCGAGGTAAATGCGGTTTTGAGGGATGTCGAGGCCGCGCGACAGGGCGCTGCACAAAAGCGCGCTCAAGCGGTGCGTGTCGGCCGGCGTGAAGGTGCCGATGCTCTTCACGCTCGCGAAGCAGGCGGGCGCCGTGGTGCCGGCGAAGGTCATCGGCGTCTCGGCGTGGAGCGCCGTCATCACGTAGGATTCGGGCTTGCCGAGCTCGTGCGCGAGCAAGGCGGACAGCGACTTCAGGAACGAGTCGGCGTTCAGCGGGGCGGGCTTCGAGGTGTAGACGCTGACGAGCGGCATGGGCGGGACGCTACTCGGGGCGCGGCTCGGCGGAAAGCAGCGGGGCAGGGGAGGCGGCCTGCTCGCGTTCCCGCACCCGGCGATCGACGAGCAGAAGCAGATACGGGACGACCAGGCTGACCGCCACGGTGATCCAGGCCAGCCGATCCATGCCCTGGAGGCTGCCGTCAGGAAGCTCGCGGAGGATCCGGGCACCGAGCAGCGCTCCGGCCGCGCCGGCCAGGTGATCGACCGCGGATTGCGAAGACATGTAACGCGCACGCTCGTCAGCGTCCGGCACGCGGCTCGCGAGGGCCCGCATCGGGACGGCGCGGAAGCTGCTCGTGATCATGAAGCCCGCAAACAGGATCACCACCGGCAGCTGATAGGCGGGCGCGATGAACGACGCGACCAGCACGGCGATGTAGCCGACGGTGGCCCCGGTCGCGACCAGCGGCGCACCGAAACGATCGGCGAGCATCCCTGCCAGACGCATCGTCGCGAAGCTGATCGTGCCACCGACGAAATACAGGAAGCCGAGGCCGTCGCGCGGGAAACCGAAGTTGAACTGGAAGTAGGCGGCGAGGTTCGGCACGAGCGCGAAGTGCCCGAACATCACCAGGCCGTTGCAGGACAAGGCAACGGCCACGCCAGGGCGGCGGATCAGCTCGACGAAGGTGCTCCGGTGCCGGCCGGCACGCTCGAGGTGCCGGGTGAGTGGTGGCAACAGGATCATCGCCCCGACCGTGACCAGCACGCCGAGCGCAGCGACGGCGAAGAACGGCAGCCGAAAGCCGCCGATGTGCGCGAGCTCCAGGCCTGCCGGCACGCCGAGCACGGAGGCTACGGCAAACGCCCCGAGCACCTTGCCCATGGCTTGCCCGCGGCGCTCGGGTGGGACCACGTCACTGACGATCGCGAGCGCCAGCGCCGACGCCGGTCCGCCGAAGGTGCCGGCGATGCAGCGGGTGACGAGCATCGCCGGGAACGACGTCACGAGACCGCCCGCCGCCGTAGACGTCACCAGGCCCGCCAGCGCCACGGCGAGCGCCTTGCGGCGGTCGAAGCGGTCGAGCATCCCGGAGCCCAGGATCCCGGCGAGGGCCGCGGCGAACGTGTAGCTCGCGCCCATCGTCCCGAGGCTCGAGTTCGGAACCTGGAATGCCGCGGCCAGATCTGGTCCGAGCGGCATGACCATCATGAAGTCGAGGACGTTGACGAACTGAACGCTGCCGAGCAGGAGCAGGACGGTGCGCTCGCTGAGGGGTCGGGTCATGCAAGGACGCGCTGGGCGCGGGTCGCACGATGACCTGTGTGAGGGGCTTTCGCAAAGGCGCTGGCAGCGCCGGACGCCCGAGGTCGGTGATCAAATCGCGACGAAACAGCGCCGAGCCGTTCCGCGAGTTCGACGTCCGAACTCGCCGCAGGACGGGCGGGCTCCGAGCCGCAGGACGCCGCGTAGCGCAGCCTCCTTCCGCTCGTGCGGGCCGCGGCTGCTAGGCGTGTCCGAAGAACAAGAAGAACAGCAGGATCAGCACGACCAGCCCGATGCCACCGCTCGGGTAGTAACCCCAGCCGCGGCTGTACGGCCAGGCAGGAGCAGAAGCCAGCATCGCGACGATGAGCACGATCAGGAGCAGCGTGAGCATGAGAGTTCCTTTCGGCCGCAGGTGGGCGGCTCTGCCAGCTCCTT
>JALYWZ010000858.1 GCA_030852505.1 Myxococcota bacterium
CGGCTGGGCCAGCGTGATGGGCTCGCTGTCGGCGCTCGCCTGGATGCAGTTCTGGATCCTGTTCGTCTGGCAGTTGCCGCATTTCCTGGCGATCGCGATCTTCCGCCGCGAGGAGTACGCGCGCGCCGGCATGAAGGTGCTGCCCGTGGTTCACGGCGTGCGCCGGACCAAGATCGAGATCGCGCTCTACACGCTCGTGCTCGTGCTCGTGAGCCTGCTGCCGATCGGTCTCGGCCTGGCGAGCTGGGCTTACGCGATCGTCGCGCTCGGCTCGGGCCTATCGTTCCTGGTGCTCGCGACCGCGGGGCTTGCTGCGAAGAACGAGCGCCGCTGGGCGCGTCGCGTGTTCTTCGCGTCGATGCCGTACCTGGTCGTCGTGCTCGGCGCCTTGGCCGTGTTTGCAGAGCGCTAGCACTACCGCGACTGTTCGCGGCGACGCTCCGCCACACGCCAGCGACCGGTCTCGTGGCGTTCGCTGACGGGCGGGTTCAGCGCCTGGTAGGCGATCTGCAGCATGTCCTCGACGCTCTGATTCTTGTTCACGATCAGGCCGAGGCGCCCGGCGCGCGCGAGCAGCAGGCGATCGGCACAGCCCGTGTAGAACACGACCTGGGCGATCCGCGATTGCGAAAGTAGCTCTTCGGCGAGCTCGACGCCGTGGCCGTCGGGCAGCTCCAGATCCAAAATCGCGAAGTCGAACGGGCCGGTGAGCGCTCGGCCCGCTTCGCAGTTGGTCGCGGTCGAGATGGTGTGACCCGATTGGCTGAGCTTTCGGCGCAGCGCCTTGAGCACCCCGGGATCGTCTTCGACGACGAGGACGTTGTAAGCCGCTGTGCTCATCGGACCGCACGAAACGTTATCAGCGACGGCCTACCTGAACAAGTGACCGGTAAAAGAGGCCAATCCTGGCCTCTGATTTCGCGGGGTTCTACGTCGACGCTGAGGCAGCGGGTGAGGGGGTCCCGGCCGGCGTGCCGGTGGCTACGGCCCCCGAACCCTGCCGGAAGGAGACGTAGAAGACGCGGATCGTGAGCAGGCTGGCTGCCGCGCCGAACAGCGTGGCGATCGGCGCGCCGGGAACCGCGCGAGCCAGCAGACATAGCCCGAGCGCCACACACAGCTCGTCACCGAAAAAGCTCAGTCGAAACAAGACGAGGCTCGCAGCAAACGGCGAGAGCGCGAGCGCGTGGCCCAGGATGCCGGCCTTGGTGAGCGCGGGGGCGCGCAGAGCTTCGAGGCTCCGGTAGAGGAGCACTTCCCAGCCGGAGGCGCCCGGGTTCGCCCCGTGGCGCGCGAGCCAAGAGGGAACGAACGCAAGCAACAAAAACGCGGCGAGCGCGATGCCGGCGCGCCGCCGACCCCTCGCGCACTGCACGATCGACAGAACCGCCGCTGCGAAGTCGAGCAGATCGATCGGCCACCCTGGCCAGGAAATGCCGAGCCCGATGCCTCGCCGGGACAGCTCGAACCACGAGAGCTCGAGCGCGCTGGCGAGCCCGGCGGCGATCAGGATCGACGCGGCGAGGCGTGTCTTCTTCGCGGAGCCGAGCAGCACGACCGGGCACAGCAGCACCAGGGGTAAGGCTGCCGCGAGCACGAACGTGAGCTCGGGCTCGAGCGGTCGCGTCGCGGAGCTCACCACCAGCGCCACCACCGCGAGCGTGGCGGGCGCCGATACCAGACGCAGCCCGACCCCGAGGCCCGGCAACGGCAGCACCACGCCCAGCAAGCGCACGCACAGCGCGATGCCGCCAGCCGCGACGAGCTGGCTCACGCAAGCCGCGCCGAACTGCGTCGAGCGGATCAGATCCGCGATGCCAATGGCCGAGCCGGGCAGCGCGGGGGACAGCGCGCGCGCGCCGATCGCGGCGAGCCACGCTCCGGCAAGGAACGCGACCAGCGACAGGCCTGGCCGTGTGCTCTCTCTCGCAGGCGTCGTGCTCGCCATTCAAAAGCGCCGCGGGGCATCGAGGGAGCCATGGCGCTCGGACTCGGCGCCGTCGTCGCGCCGCGGTCCCGGCGGCGTCACCGGCGCGGGCTTGGGCTGTCCCTTCAAGATGTACGGCCGCGCGTTGTACGTGGTGCAGGCGATCGCCGGGTTTCGGTGGAACTCCCAGTGCAAGTAGACGCGGCCGTCGGGTGAGACGATCTCGCGCGGCGGACGCCCGAACGGCCCTGCGCGTTCCGTGGAATCGAGCGCGGCCACGTCGAACATCGTGACGCCGCTGGCCTTGGTCACGCCGAGCTTGACGATCCGGCCCTCGTCCTCGTCCAGGATGATCTCCATGCTCATGTTGAGATCGGGGCGGTTGAGCGGGTGGTTCGCGGGCAAGCTGTCGAGGCTCGATAGATACCAGTCGGCGAAGATCGGGTGCAACCGGTTGTGGATCACCGATAGGTAGGTCGCGAACGGGGCGCGCGCCGTATTGAGCGCCGTCTGATTGCCCGGCTTCACGCTCGGGGTGTAGTTCTCGATCGCGCTCCGCCAGCGCTCGAGCCCCGCGGTCTTCCAAGAGCCGAGGTGCTGGCTCTTGCGGCGTGCGCCGTCGGCGCGGCGCTCGCGCGACAGCTGATCCATGCCGATCGCGTCCCGAGCCAGCCCGGGCGTGAGGTTCAGGTTGATGCCGTTGGCCGTGGTGCCCGAGGCGCCGAGCCCGAGCAAGCCGTCGTAGCCGCGAACCTTCTGGCGCGGCAGCGTGCGCTTGCGCTGCGCGCGGCGCCCGGTCTGCTCCGACTTTTGCTCCCGCGCGCGCTCGGCTTGCGTCAGGCCCTGGTTGGAGGCAACGAGCTCGGGAGCTCCGGGATCTGCCTTCGAGGCCTCCTGCCCCTTCGAGCCGGGGGTGGGCGTGCCGGGCGCGGCGGTCTCCTCCGGCT
>JALYWZ010000859.1 GCA_030852505.1 Myxococcota bacterium
GGCGGGCTCCCCGCGCCGCAGCCGCCGAAAGCTCGTGGCGGCGCTTGCCGAAGCCGAGAAACAGCGCGAGCAGCGCCGTACACACGAGCAAGTAGCCGGAGACGTCGATCGCGGTGGCGCGCCCGCCGGCGACCACGCGCAGCACGAAGCCCGCCGCGATGCAGGCCACGTCGAGATACGCGATGTGCTTCAGCTTGAACGAATAGGCGAGATTCAGCAGCAAATACGCGGCCGCCGCCAAGAAGAAGCCGACGCTCAGCATCGCCGCGCCGACGAGCGAGCCCACGATCAGCACCGCAGCCATGCCCTTGGCGAAGCCGATCGACACCCGACCGGAGGCGATCGGGCGGTGTCGCTTGAGGCGATGCACGCGGTCGGCCTCGACGTCGGCGATGTCGTTGATCGTGTAGACCGCGCTCGCCAGAAAGCAGAACGCGATGAACGCCGAGCCCGCGCGCAGCAACAGCTCCGGCGCGAACACCTCTTTCGCGAACACCACCGGAGCCAGCACGAAGACGTTCTTCACCCACTGGTGTGGGCGCAGGCTGCGCACCACGCCGCCGAAGCGCCACCACAGCGAGCCCTCGCTCTTCACGGGCAGCGATTCACCGGCTGGGCGCCGGCTGGTGCGTAGACTCGGCGCTCGCCGTGATACGCGCCGGCTCTGGTTTTCCGTGGGCATAGAAACCGGGGGAGACTAGCGGAATGACAGTTCTGGGAGCTAGTACTAAGAACCGTCCTGGATGACCGACGAAAAAGCGCGCTCACGCCACGCCGAGGTCGTCTCGGAAATTCGCGCCCACGACTACCGCTACTACGTGCTCGACGATCCGGCGATCGGCGACCGCGAGTACGACGCGCTGTATCACGAGCTCCGGGAACTCGAGGCCGCTCACCCCGAGCTTGCCACGGCGGACTCCCCGACTCGACGCGTCGGTTCGACGCCGCGCGGCGCGCTCAAGAACGTGCGTCACGTGATCCCGATGATGTCGCTCGACAACACCTACAGCGAGGAGATGCTGCGCGACTTCGCGCGGCGGGTGGAAACCGGGCTCCCCACCGGAAAGACCGCGCGTTTCTGCGTCGAACCCAAGCTCGACGGCGCCAGCATCGAGATCCTTTACCGCGACGGCCGCTTCGTCGAAGGCTCGACGCGCGGCGACGGCGAACACGGCGAGGACATCACCGAGAACCTGCGCACGATCCGCTCCTTGCCGCTCACGATCCCGTACCAGGAGCCGCTCACGCTGCGCGCGGAGGTCGTGATTTACCGCCGCGATCTGGCGAGGATCAACGAGGCGCGCGTGGCCGCCGGTGAGGCGCCGTTCGCGAACCCGCGCAACGCCGCGTCAGGGAGCCTGCGCATGATCGATCCGCGCGTGGTCGCCGAGCGACCGCTACGCGCGATCGTCTGGCAAGTGGTGGAGGGCATGAAGCTCGCGGACTCGCACTCCGACGCGCTCGACAAGCTCTCCGAGCTCGGCTTACCGACGCACAAAAAGCACGTCCGCGCAGGCTCGATCGACGAGGTGCTGAAGATCATCGAGGACCTCGACCTCTCGCGCAAGGACTACCCGTACGAGACGGACGGCGCGGTGATCAAGGTCGACGACTTCGCGCAGCAAGCGATCCTGGGCGCGACCGCGAAGTTTCCGCGCTGGGCGATCGCCTACAAGTTCAGCGCCGAGCGCGCCGAGACGCACGTGCAGGCGATCGAGATCGGCGTCGGGCGCACCGGGACGCTCACGCCGGTGGCGGTGCTCGACCCGGTGCAGCTCGCGGGCACGGTCGTGTCCCGCGCGTCGCTTCACAACGAGCAGATCGTCGGCCAGCTGGACATCCGCATCGGGGACCGCGTCACGATCGAGAAGGCGGGAGAGATCATCCCGCAGGTCGTGGCAGTGCATCACGAGGCGCGGAGCAGCGAGCTGCCGCCCTTCAAAATGCCCGAGAAGTGCCCGAGCTGCGGCACACCGGTGGTGCGCGTCGAGGGCGAGGTCGCGGTGAAATGCCCGAATCGCCGCTGCCCGGATCAGGTCCAGGGCGCGCTGTTCCATTTCTCGCGCAGGTTCGCGATGGACATCGATCACCTCGGCGAGTCGCTGATCGAGTCGCTGGTGGACAAGGAGCTCGTCCGCGACGTGGCGGACTTGTACGAGCTCACCCACGAGCAGGTCGTCACGCTCGAGCGTATGGGCAAGAAGAGCGCCGACAATTTGATCACGTCGATTCAGAACAGCAAGCAGCGCAACTTCGATCGCTTGATCACCGGGCTCGGTATCGAGCACGTCGGGCAGGTTGCGGCACGCCAGCTGGCGGAGGCGCTGCACTCCCTCGACGAGCTGCTCGCGCTCACGCCCGAAGAGCTCGAGGAGCGCGTGACCTCGATCTCCGGCTTCGGCCCGAAGATGGCGCAGAGCCTGCGCGAGTTCCACGCGGATCCGACGGCGCGGGAGCTCCTTTCGCGCCTGCAGAAATTGGGCGTTTCCAGGCCGCAGCCGCGCCCCGAGGTGGCCGCGGCTGGGCCGCTCACGGGGCAGAGCTTCTGTGTCACGGGCGTTCTGTCTCGCAAGCGCGAAGACGTGCACGCCGCGATCCGCGCCGCCGGTGGCGCCGTGCACGACAAGGTGAAGGTCGGCACCACTTACCTCGTTGCGGGCGACAAGGTCGGCGCAGCCAAGCTCAGCGCCGCGAAGAAGGCCGGCACGCGCGTGATCGACGAGGCCACGCTCGAACGTCTGATCGCCGGCGAGACCCTGGAACCCGAGGCGTGATCGCGCTCGAAGCGCTCACCGCGCGTCACCTCGCCGGCGCCATCGCCAGCGCCGCGTCGATCGCGATCGTCGTGTGGTTCGCGCTGCGCGAGCGCGAGC
>JALYWZ010000860.1 GCA_030852505.1 Myxococcota bacterium
GCCGTTCTCAAGCTCCCGCGGGTGCCGCGCCCGCCGCTCCGCCGCCGCCCGCGCCGGCGTTGCGCCCCCAGACACAAAAGAGCGACGAGCGCGTGCCGATCCGCGGCCTGCGCAAGCGCATCTACGAGAACATGGCGCGGTCGAAGCACACCGCGGCCCACTTCAACTACATCGAAGAGTGCAACGTCGGCGCCCTGATCGCGCTCAAGGATCGGGTCAAGCCGCACGGCGAGCGCGCTGGCGTGAAGCTCACGTTCCTGCCGTTCATCATCAAGGCCGTGGTCGCCGCGCTCAAGCTGCACCCGCGCCTCAACTCGGTGGTGGATGACGGCGCTCAGGAGCTCGTGCTGCGCAAGAGCTACGACATCGGCATGGCAGCAGCCACCGACGCCGGCCTGATGGTTCCCGTGATCCGCGACGCCGACCGACTGAGCATCATCGAGATCGCGCGCGAGGTCGAACGGCTGGGCGGGCTCGCTCGGAGTGGAAAAATCCAGAAAGAGGACCTGGGAGGCTCGTCCTTCACGGTGAGCTCGCTAGGAAAGCTTGGGGGGTTGGTGGCCCCGCCGATCATCAATTACCCCGAGGTCGGGATCATGGGCGTCCACGCCATCAAGCGGAAGCCAGTCGTCAAGGGCGACCAGATCGTGATCGGCGACGTGATGATGCTGAGCTTCTCCTTCGACCATCGCATCATCGACGGCGACGTCGGGGCGGGCTTCGCGCTCGAAATCGTCTCGTTGTTGGAAGACCCGGATCGGCTGCTGGTCGAGATGAGCTGAGCCCTCGCGGTGTTCGTCAGGACAGCCGGCCGAATCCCTCCGGTTGAGGATAGGCCGCGTACACCGCGGGAAATCGTGCTTTACTGAGCACCCCGCAACTCACCCCGGCGGGCGCCGACCTGACTCGCTCTCGGCAGCGGGTCGGTGCAGCCGACGGGGCCTTGGCTGCGGTTTGAGAACTCGATGCTCAATCGGCTACGCATCACCACCTTTTCGGTGATCTTGCTGGGCGCCCCGTGCATACACGCCCAGGCAGCGAGCGAAGCGACCGCTGCGCAAGTCCGGGCTGCGGCGGATGCCTTCGACCGCGGTCGCGAGGCATACAAGTCCGGTGACGCCGCGGCCGCGGGCGACGCGTTCGAACAAGCGGACTCGCAGGCCGCCTCGCCGATCGCGCTCGAGTACGCGATTCGCTCGCGCGACAAGGCCGGGCAATTGGATCGCGCAGCGACGCTTTCGGCGCTCGCGAAGTACCGCCACCCGGACGAGGCCGCGCTCGGCCAGCTCGCGGACGAGGTGCTCGAACGAGCGCGTAGGGAACTGTACGAGCTCTCGGTCACGTGCTCCGAGGCGTGCGAGCTCGTTCTGGATGGCAAGCTGATCCACGGCAAGCCTGCCTTCGAGCGGGTGCTATTTCTGAACGAGGGCTCGCACACGCTACGAGCCGGTTTCGGTGCGCGCGACGCATCCAGATCGGTGGAGGCGAGCAGCGGCGAACGGGGCGAGGTCCGCTTCGATGCTCCGAAGGACGAGGACACACAGGCCTTTGCCTCGGACGAACCCGAGCGGGGCCGCGTGCTGGAGCGCGAGCCCGAGAGCCGCCCGGTCGAGCCGGAGGCGCGCGAGTCGAATGGCTGGTCTCCGGCGGTGTTCTGGGTGGGAACGGGGCTCACGGTCGCGCTCGGCGCCGCGACGCTCTGGAGCGGCCTCGATACCGTGAAGAACCCCGGGGAAGACAAGGTCAAAGAGGCCTGTAGTGAGGGCCGCGACGAGTGCCAGACGCTCTACGACGATGGCCGCAGCCGTCAGAGCCGCACCAACCTCCTGCTCGGCGCGACCGCCGGCGTGGGGATCATCACGGTGATCATCGGCGCCGCCGCCACCGACTGGGGCGACGCACGAGAAGACGACCTCGCGCGCCGCCAAACCAAGCGCGCGAAGGCCGGCATCGAACCCTGGCTCAGCGTAGGAAGCGGCGCCCTGGTCGGCGCCGAGGGGAGGTTCTGAGCGTGGTTGCCGCGCGCTTGTTCGACCCCTCCGCGGGACGCCAGCTCGTCGATCGCTACGAGCTCATCGGCGAGCTCGCCTCCGGTGGCATGGCCACGGTGTACCTGGCGCGCATCACCGGCGTCGGCGGCTTCCAGCGCTTCGTGGCGTTGAAGCGGCTGCACCCGCACCTCGCGCTCGACACCGAGTTCGTCGAGATGTTCCTGGACGAGGCGCGGCTCGCCGCGAGCATCCACCACAACAACGTGGTGCCGATCCTCGAGGTCAACTCCAATCACGCGATTGGTTACTACCTCGTGATGGAATACGTCGAGGGCGACACGCTGGCGCGTGTGCTCGCTCGAGCGGCCAGCAAGGGGCAGCGCATTCCGATCCCGATCGCGCTGCGGATCGCGCTCGATCTGCTGTCCGGTCTGCACGCGGCGCACGAGCTCCGCGACGGCGCGGGCGAGGCGCTGAACCTCGTGCACCGCGACGTGTCGCCGCAGAACGTGCTGGTTGGCTTCGACGGCATTGCTCGCATCACCGATTTCGGCGTGGCGCGCGCCGCCAGCCGTCTCTCGGCCACGCGCGTGGGCCAGCTCAAGGGCAAGGTCGCGTACATGGCGCCGGAGCAGGCCCAGGGCGCGGAGGACGTCGACCGACGCGCGGACGTGTTTTCCGCGGGGGTCGTGATCTGGGAGGCGCTCGCGGCGCGGCGGCTGTTCAAGGCCGAGAACGAGGCCGCGACGCTGGCGCGCGTGCTGGCTACGGCCGTTCCCGCGCTGCAGCTCATGTCCTCCGAGATCACGGCGCAGCTCAGCGCCGCCGTGATGAAGGCGCTCGAGCGTCACCCCGAGTCGCGCTACGCGACGGCGGCGGAG
>JALYWZ010000861.1 GCA_030852505.1 Myxococcota bacterium
GGGTTTGCTCGCGAGCGCGCGGCTCGCTCGCGCCCAGGACGACGCGGCTGACAAGGCCAACGCGCGCAGCCTGGCCACCGAGGGCATCGAGCTCTACAACGAGGGACGCTACGCGGACGCCCTGGATCGGTTGCAGCGAGCGCAGTCGCTGTTCGACGCGCCGATGCACCTCCTCTACATCGCGCGCGCCGAGGTGAAGCTCGGACAGCTGGTCGAGGCCAGCGAGACCTACCGGCGCCTGATCCGCGTGGAGTTGTCGCAGGACACGCCGTCCGCGGTGCGCGAAGCCGTGGAAGCGGCGGACGCCGAGCTCGACGGCGTCGAGGCTCGGGTCGCGGCTCTGCGCATCGAGATCGTCCCGCCGGACGAGCCGGGCCTGGTCGTGACGCTCGACGACAAACCGATCTCGCCCGCGGCGATCGGCGTCGATCGCCCGATGAACCCCGGTCGACATCGGATCCACGCCTCGGTGCCCGACGGCAGGAAGGTCGAGACCACGATCGAGCTGGCCGACGGCGCACGCGAGGCACTGCGCCTCGAGCTCACGCGAGCGCCAGAGGAGAGGCCAGCGCCTCAGGTAACCCGGCAGAGTGAAACCGATCGCGGACCGCGCACCGCCTGGTTCGTGGGGGCAGGCCTCGGCGCGGGGTTGCCCGTGGGCAAGCTATCGACGGGACCCGACGCGCCGATCGGCGACTACGTGGGGATCGGGGTGTCGCTCGAGCTGAAGCTCGGGGTGCGCTTCGCTCGCTATTTCGGGGCCAAGCTGTTCGGCGAGGGGGCGCTTCATTCGTCGGGCTCGCCGCCCGTGAACTTCGCAACCCTGACGGGTGCGACCCGCGAGGATCGCGCTCGGGTCGATGCCTCCGTCGTCAATCGGCAGGCCGTCGGGTTTTCGTTCCTGGCTGGAACGCCGCACGGCAAGCTCGGCGGCTACGGCGAGCTCGGCGTCGTCGTTTACGACCGGATGTCGATGGGGCTCGACATCTCGATGCCGGACCGCGGCTGCGGAACTTCCACCAGTCAGTCCTTGACGGTGACCGGGCCCTCGCTGCGCGTGGGAGGCGGGGCGATCGTGCCGATCAGCCGGTCGTTCCAGCTCGTTCCGTACGCCCACGGCACGATCGGGCGCTACCGTCAGGCCACGTCCAGCAGCTGCGAGGCGCTACGACCGCCTGCCTACCTGCAGGGTGACATCGACGGGGAGCGGGTGGCGACGCACGCCTTCATCGTGCTCGGCGTGAGCGGCGAATTCGGCTGGTTTTCCCGCTGAGCGCGGCGTTTCGGCCAGGGAACCGGCTCGAGACCGGGGAGTCCCCGGGGTGGGACACCAAAATGCAACGTTTTACAGGTCGATGACAATTGGGGTGGGGGCGGGATGTTACGTGCCCAACAGATGTTCATGCAGGTAGGTCTCCTCCTCGTCTACGGATCCATCCTCCTGTTGCTGTGTTCGTACGGCGCACACCGCGCGCACCTCGCGCTCGCCTGCATCCGCCACCGGAAGAAGCTCGAGGGCCTTTCTCGAGAGGTCGCGCCCGGGCCGGGCCCGCTGCCGCGCGTCACCGTGCAGCTGCCTCTCTACAACGAGGCAACCGTCGCCCGGCGCCTGATCGAGGCCACCGGCAACCTCGACTACCCGCGCGACCGCTTCGAGATCCAGGTGCTCGACGACTCGACCGACGAGACCCAGGCCATCGCGAGCTCCGCGGTCGAGGCGCTGCGTGCCCGCGGCATCGACGCGCACTACGTGCGCCGCAACGATCGCGTCGGGTACAAGGCCGGCGCGCTCGCGCACGGCCTCGCTCTGTCGAGCGCGGAGCTGGTCGCGATCTTCGACGCCGATTTCATCCCGCAGCCGGAGTTTTTGCGCTCCGTGGTCGGCCATTTCAAGGACCCGGAGATCGGCATGGTGCAGACGCGCTGGGGTCACCTGAACCGCGGCGCGAGCCTGCTCACGTCGGTGCAAGCGCTGATGCTCGACGGTCATCACCTGGTCGAGAATCGCGCGCGCTACGCCACCGACTGCATGTTCAACTTCTCCGGTACGGGTGGCATCTGGCGGCGCGCCGCGATCGACGCCGCTGGCGGCTGGGAGCACGACACGCTGACCGAGGATCTCGATCTTTCGTACCGCGCGCAGCTCGCCGGCTATCGCTTCGTGTACCGCGCCGACGTGACCACGCCGGCTGAGTTGCCCGAGGAAATGGCGGCTTTCCGCGCTCAACAGTACCGCTGGGCAAAGGGCACGATTCAGACGTCGCGCAAGCTGATGCGCAAGGTGCTGTCGTCCGAGCTCGACCTGCGGCGCCGGATCGAGGCCGTATTTCACCTCATGCCGCACCTGGCCTATCCGGCCACGGTCTTGTTGACGCTGGTGTTGCTGCCGGCGCTCGTGTTCATGCCGGCCACCGGCATTCGCACGCTGGTGATGATCGACCTGCCGCTGTGCATCGGCGCGACCGGCTCGCTCGGCGCCTTCTACGCGATCGCCGAGGTCGCGCAGGGGCGTTCGGCCTGGCACGCGATCAAGAAGCTGCCGGCGTTGATCGCGCTGGGCGCGGGGCTCGCTCCGCACCTGACGCGCGCGGTGTGGGACGGCTCTCGTCACATGGCCGGCGAGTTCGTGCGCACGCCGAAGCGCGGCGCGATGAAGACCCGCTACCGGCAGGTCTCGTCGCTCCCGCTCGCCGAGATCGCGCTCGGGCTGGTGAGCCTCGCGAGCGTGGCGGCCTCGCTGCTCACGGGTCACTGGTTCGCAGCTCCCTTCGCGCTGCTGTTCACGCTCGGTTACGGCTACGTTGCCGCGCGGGTCCTGAGCGAGCAGCTCGCCGAGCGCGCCGCGGTCGCGAGCGCGAAGGCGAGCGG
>JALYWZ010000208.1 GCA_030852505.1 Myxococcota bacterium
GCCATGCTCTTCGAGCCGCCGGTGCTGCTGCCGCCCGTGGCGCTACCGCCGGTGGTGGAAGACTTGCCGCCGGTGGTGCCACCGCTACCGCCCTTGGCCGTGCTGCCGCCCGTCGAGCCGCCAGCGCCACCGCCGTCGTCGCCGTCGTCGTCGCCGCAGGCGATGGGAAGTGCACAGAGAGTCAGAGCCAAAGCTAACGAGAAGTGTTTGCGCATCAGGGTTACTCCTAGGTCCAAGCGTCTAAAAAGCTCGGCGTGGCGCCCCCGCGGCACACACGTATCCAAGCGACGGCGCATCCTAGCGGCGGCTACCTACCAGGGCAACTTCGGGTTCGCGTACGGAAGCCACTTGTGTGGCAAAAAGTGCGACCTGGAGCGACATCCCGCGACATGGCGCTTTCGAGCCCGTCCGCGCGCTCGGGACCGCGGCTCCTCCGACCCCTGCCTAGGTCAGCCCTTTTTCGGGCGGGGCAGGTTGAACTGCTCGAGACGATTGATCAGCGTGCGGCGCGAGACCCCGAGCATCTTGGCCGCTCGGGTTTGGTTGCCACCACACAGCTCGAGCGCTCGCACGATGCGGTCTCGCTCGCCGCGCTCGCTGCGGTCCAGGAAGGACGGGTCCGGCGCGTGAAAGACTGCCGTGTCGGAGTCGAAGTCGTCGTCGATGTCGCTCAGATCGGGCTCGGGCTCGGGATGCTCGAGTAGGATCTCTTCTTCGGTGATCACACCCTGATTCGCGAGCAGCGCGGCCCGTTCCATCACGTTCTTGAGCTCGCGCACGTTACCGGGCCACTGGTGGGCCTTCAGCCGCTCGAGCGCGGGGGCAAGCAGCTCGGGCTCCGGCTGCCCCGAGCGCTCGCAGAAGCCTCGCAGGAAGTGGCGAGCCAGCGGCTCGACCTCGCTCGGACGCTGGCGCAGCGCCGGCAAGCGCACGACCAAGCCGCTGATGCGATAATAGAGATCGCCGCGAAAACGGCCGCTTTTCACCTCTTTCGACAGGTCTCGGTTGGTAGCGGTGACGAACCGGACGTCGATGCGCTTCGGCTTGGTAGAGCCGACGCGGGTGACCATGCGCTCTTCGAGCACGCGCAGCAGCTTGGCCTGAGTACCGAGCGGCAGCTCGCCGATCTCGTCGAGGAACACGGTTCCGCCGTCGGTGGCCTCGAGCAGGCCGACCTTGAGTGCGTGGGCCCCGGTGAACGCGCCGCGCTCGTGACCGAACAGCTCGCTCTCGAGCAAGCTCTCGGGCAGCGCCGCGCAGTTGAGCCGCAAGAACGGCCCGTCGCGGCGCGGCGATGCGCGGTGCAGCGCCTCCGCCGTTACCTCTTTACCCACGCCGGTCTCGCCCAAGATCAGCACCGAGATGTCGCTGGCGGCGGCGCGAGCGACGAGCTCGTACGCGCGGCGCATCTCCGGATCGACCAGCACCGGCGGCCGAGACACCACCGCGTCCGACGGCGACTTGAGCTCCGACAGGCTGGAGCGACCCTTGCGCTGGAGGACGACGATCACGGCGCCGATACGTAGTACATCCCCGGGTTGGAGGTGAACGCGGCGGTGTTGTTCCAGGGGACGATGTGCGTCCGACCCCGTCTCGTCGCGGTGGTCTTCCAGCGACGGCGCGCGCACCAAGGTGGTCCCGTTGGCGCTGCCGAGGTCCTCGATTTCGATGTCGCTGCCGACGTACAGGCGCGCGTGGTTGCGAGACACCGACGGGTCGTCGAGTCGGATCTGACACTCCACCGCGCGCCCGATCTCGAGCACGCTCCCCAGGGTGAGAGCGTAGATCCGGGATTGCTGGCGCATATAGACTGCCAGCTCGAAATGGCCTTCACGAGGCGGAGGCGGTGGTTGGGTGAGGAGCTCCGACATCACCCTCCACGGAGTGAAACACGAGCCTGGCGCGAAGATCGCACGGAGGTTCTAAGGGGCATGGGCAGCGTCGACCAGGATACACGACTCGTGCACAATCCGCTCTCGGAGATCGCCCTTCTGCGAGAGACACTGTCTCCATCAGACGCTCACCGCGCACCCGTCACGACCGCGGCACGACGTCGCGCGACGCCGCCGCACTTCGATAACCGAGCGCAGGATCCAAGCCCTAAACGCATGGTCCGAGAGCTACCGACATGACCCGCATGAACCGCGCAAACCCCCAGAAAATGCCTAGCCTTGCAGGTTGCCATCGGCTAGATTCGGTCGAGGATGGATAATAGCGGCGCTAAAGTCGGCTCGCCGCGTGAAGACTCTCGCGGGACCGGCGAGGTGTCGTCGGTCGAGTCGCGCCTCCGTGCTTCGGACATGGAGGACGCTGCGCCGCGCGCGATCGCGGGCAAGCGCATCGGTCGCTACCGGCTGCTGTTTCCGATCGCTTCGGGTGGAATGGCCCAGGTTTGGGCCGGCAAAGCCGAAGGCGGCGGGCTCGCGCGCACGGTCGCGATCAAGCTCGTTAGGCCCGAGTACGCCGCAGACGACGAGTACTCGCGCATGTTCATCGACGAAGCGATGATCGCCTCGTCGATCCATCACCCGAACGTGTGCGAGATCTACGAGCTCGGCCGCGACGGTGATTTGCTGTTCATGGTGCTCGAGTGGATCGCCGGTGATTCGCTGAGCGGCCTCGTGCAAAAGGGCAACGACCTTCGGCCGCTGCCGGACGACGTGGCCGCACGCATCACCGCCGACGCTTGCGCAGGTCTCCATGCCGCGCACGAAGCGCTCGGCCAGGACGGAAAGCCCCTCGGCATCGTCCATCGCGACGTCTCACCGCCCAACATCCTCGTGTCCATGCACGGGCACGTCAAAGTCAGCGACTTCGGTATCGCCAAAGCGCGCGACCAGCTGCATTCGCGCACGCGCACCGGCGAGATCAAGGGCAAATTCGCGTACATTCCGCCGGAGCAGATCCTCGGCAAGGGCGTGGATCGGCGCGCCGACGTGTACGCGATGGGCTGCGTGCTCTACGTGGCAAGCCTCGGCTTGCGTCCGTTCGGCAGCGGCGCCGGCGCGCTCGGAAAGATCGTGCGCGGCAAGTACCGGCTGCCTCACGAGCTCCGCGAGGACTACCCGGAAGGGCTCGAGGCGATCATCGTCAAGGCGCTCGCGGCGGATCCGAGCAAGCGCTACCAGACAGCCGACGAGATGCGGCTCGCGATCGAGCACTGGCTCTTGACCACGGGTCGCGTGGTCGTGAGCGGCGACGTCGCGCGCATCGTGCGCGAGCGCATGAGCCCGGATCGAAGGCGGCTGGTCGACGCCATCCAGAGCGCCGGTCGAGCCATCCCCGAGTCCATCGCGCAGCAGTTGCTGTCGCTGTCGGTGCAGACCAAGGAAGAGACTCCGACGGCCAACAGTGGGCTCATCGTACCGCCGCCCGGGCTGCGCAAGCAGAGCAGCGTCACGCCGGGGCGGAGCTCGACGCCCGGCAACGCAGGGGCGATGCGCAAGACGTCCGAGTCCGACTCGACGCAGCTCGACCCGGCACGCGACGTGGTCACGGTCCGGCCGAAAGAGGCGTCGTCGCCGGGCGCCGCAAAGCCTGCGGCGAGCTCACCCCAAGCCGCGCCGGCGGAGCCCGCGAAGCCGAAGAAGAACGTCGCGCCCATGACGCCGGTGGCGAACGTGCCGCTCACCTTCCTCGATCCGGAGAAGCCGCCCGAAGCGGAGCTCACCAACTGGGTCGGGCCGCTGCGCTCCAACAACCGCTACTGGGTCCCGGCAGCCATCGCGGCCGCCGTCGCGATCGCGGCGGGCCTGTACCGCCTGTACGGCGGCTGACTGGCGCGGCAAGCGCGCTCAGCCGCGCTTCCTGTAAGCGAGCCAGCGCAGCTCTACCGGCGCGCGCCCGAGCGGCAGATCGAACAAGTCTCCGCCGCTCGACCACTGCTCGAACCAGCCGGTCGGCGGCCAGTGCTCCTTCGGCAAGCGCTCGCGCTCGTATTCGAGCGTGGACTCGTCGCTGACCTTGTCGAACGGCAGCCCCTGGAAGGCTTGCTCGAAATCGGAGCGCGTGAAGATCACGCACCAGAACACTTCGCCGAGCTCGCGGGCGAGCTGGTCCGGCTTGTAGCCGTCGCCGGGTTGGAAGGCGCTGAAGAGCAGCGTGCCGCCGGGCCGCAGCATGCCCGTCAGTGCCGTGAACAGCTTGCGCAGGTGGTCGATGTCGCGGAAATGCGAGGCCACGACCTCCGCGAGGAAGATCATGTCGTAGTGCTCTTTGGGCACGTCGAGCGAGGGATCGATCACGTCGCCTTCGAAGACGCGGATCTTGAGGCCCGCCTTCTCGACGTCGTCGCGCAGCACCTGCGCCAGAGCGGGGGCGAGCTCGACGGCGTCGGCCTGAAAACCCTCGCGCGCGAGCGGGATGGTGTTGCGGCCCGTGCCGGCGCCGACGTCGAGCACGCGCACGTCCGACGGGTTGCCGAGCGAGCGCGCGAGATCCATCACCTTGCTGTCCGGGTGAGCGCCGAACAGCGGTGGCGTACGGGTCTTGACCCAGTGCCCGTACTCGTCGGCGATCGTCACGACGTTCAGCGCGACCTTGTACGAGATCGTCGTCTTCGGCGGAGGGTCGGTCTCGAAGTGCACGACCAGGCGCGTATAGGGCGACTCGTCCCAGCCCTTCTTCAGCCAGGTCTCCAGCACGGTGCGGAGGTGCTGCTTCTCCGGATCGTTGAAGACGCGCCCGAGCGCTGCGAAAATCGACAGCATCATCTGCTGGTAGTGATCGAGCAGGCCCGGCACCGACGCGATCATCAAGTCTCCGCGCGCGGCGAGCCGGCGGGGAAGCCGGCGCAGCATGGCCTGCTTCAACAGCGTGGAGTTGGTCTCTCGGGTCGGCTTTTTGCCCTTCATTTGCGGGCTGACCGTATCACCGAGCTACGCCGCGATTACCAGCAAAAAAGCGGGGAACTCTCGGCGATCCGTCACGTATTCGACTCTTCCGCGAAATCGGCCGATTCGGGGATCTCGTCCAGACCGACTCCGCCACGGACGGGGATGGCGCGCGCAGTCGCGACCTTTTCGAGCGTTGCCGCGAGCCCGGTGCGATCCGCGACCATCGGTAAGAATGCGCGGCTGCCGTCCCAGAGATCGAGCGCAACGGATTGTGGCAAATCCAGGATCACCCGATCGATCTGCGCCCAGCGGTAGCGCCGGAGCCGCGGCAGGCCGAGGCTGATGATGTCTCGGTACTCGACGCCGTCCCCGCGCACGCGTACTCCGCGCATGCTGGCGCGGAGCACGGACGACAGGGCGCCGAGCGCGAGCAGCACTGCCAGCGTCCTCGCGCCAATCAGACCTCGTACGCCGCGCTCCACGACGTTCACGTACAGCCAGCTGTCGTGCGGGCTGCGCTCGGCGGTGATCACGATCATCACGGCGAAGACCGCGACCGCCACGTAGACGAAAGACGGGATCTTGACGCGCAGCGGAGGCCCGAACCTGGTCTCGACGGGCCGATACGTCATGTCGAACCCAGGAGGACGAGACGGACGCGCCATGACCCGTTGAAACGTAGCTCCCCGCCCGGACCTTGGAAAGCATCGCGCGCTAGCCGTTTCGGCTGTGCGATCAGTGAAAATTTCTGGGCTGGTGTATACGCTCGTGCGTGGCCACTTCCGTCACGCGCCGCGCGCCTGGTTCCCCAGCTCTCACTCCCGGGCAAGTACGCCGCCTCGCCGACGCCATGCTGACGGCGCTCGAGCTCGGCCGCTGTGAGCTCAGCGTGCTGCTCACGAATGACCGAGAAATCCAGGAGCTGAACCGGATCCACCGCGACAAGGACAAGCCGACCGACGTGTTGTCCTTTCCGCTCGACGACGAGCCCGGCAGCGAAGGCACGCGCTGGCTCGGCGACGTCGTGATCTCGATTGACACGGCTGCGCGCCAGGCGCTGGGCAGAAAGCGCGGTCTCCTCGAGGAAGTTCGGTTCCTGCTCGCTCACGGCATCCTGCACTTGATCGGCTACGACCACGCCACGAAGGCCGAAAAACGCGAGATGGACGCGATGGCCCGTCGGCTCGTGAAACACGCGCCGATCACGCCCGCGCCGCTCCGCCCCCAGCGAAAACGGCCGGCTAGCCGACGCCGCTAGGCCCACGAGGAACATTCGTGCAGGCCCCTAGGAGTCGCGGATAATCTGCTGAATCCATTGGCGAATTCGAAGCGGCTATTCGAGCGCCTGCCGAGTCAGCATAGAACAAGGCAACGCGCGCGAACCGGCTTCGGATTCAGCGTGCTCGTCGGTATCGCGTCCGCCCCCCCGTCCCGACCAGCATAAAAAAAGCTGATTCGGCAGCGCCGTTTGATTTTTTCCCCTTGATACAGCCATCCCGTCCCTGTTATCCGTCGTCGCGCAGGCTTGGTCGGTTGAAACGGCGGTCCACGTGACCCCGGTGATTCCGTGGGCCGGAAAACAAGGCGTCAACGCTCTGAATAGGTCTCTCCACAGGAGGATGGGTACATGGCTGGCAAAAGGCTTACCAAAGCTCAGGTCGTAGCTGAGCTCGCGAATGGCTCGGATCTGGACAAGAAAAGTGTGTCGCGCGTGTTCGAATCGCTGCAGGAGCTGATCCGCAAGCAGCTTTCGGCGCGTGGCCCCGGTGAATTCGTGGTTCCCGGGCTCGTGAAACTCCGCGTCGTGAAGAAGCCGGCGACCAAAGAGCGCCAGGGCATCAACCCCTTCACGAAGGAGCCGATCACGATCCCGGCGAAGCCCGCGAGCAAGAAGGTCCGCGCGACCGCGCTCAAGGCTCTCAAGGATCTCGTTCAGTAATCCGCTCTGGCGGACGAATCCGACTTCGAGCTCGCCGTGGGCCCTGCCCCGAACGAGTCGAAGCCCAGCGTCCCCGGCTCTCCGACGAGGGCCGGGGATGTTTTTTTTGATAGGTAGGAGAGTCCGTGGCTCTCGGTAGCGTCACCATCAAGGCAGGTCACGTTCAGCCGGTTTGGGCCGGACATCCCTGGGTCTTCGCGCAGGCCATCGAACGCGTCGAAGGCGGCGTGTCCGCGGGCGACGAGGTGCAGGTTCTCGACGGCCGCGGGAACCCGCTCGGGCGCGGCCTGTACTCGCCGAGCTCTGCGATCCCGGTGCGGCTGTTCACTCGCGACGCCTCGCGCCCGATCGATCGCGAGCTGTTCGAGCAGCGCATCCAGGCCGCGCTCGAGCGGCGGCGCGCGTTCGATTTGCCCTCGGACGACACCAACGGCTTCCGCGTCGTGCACGCGGAGGGCGACGAGCTGCCGGGGCTGGTGGTCGACAAGCTCGGCGACGTCTTGGCGGTCCAGTTCGGGACCGTGGGCATGAAGCGCCGCGAGGCCGAGATCCTCGAGGTGCTGTCGCGGCTGATGTCGCCGCGCGCGATCGTGGACCGCACGTCCCAGCGCACGGCCGAGCTCGAGGGCTTCAAGGCCGGCACCGGCGTGGTGCGCGGCGCGCCCCTCGAGCGCTTCGAGTTCCTCGAGCGCGGGCTGTCGTTCCAGGTTCCGCTCGCGCTCGGCCAGAAGACGGGATTTTACTTCGATCAGCGGCCGCTGCGCGCGCGCATCGAGGCGCTGTCCCGCGGCCGGCGCGTGCTCGACGCCTACTGCTACGTGG